>JAUWPX010000267.1 GCA_030611395.1 Bacteroidota bacterium
TCCATCACCTAATTTTCCGATATACATACCCGGTCTGAGACGGATATGTTCCTTCCAATCCAGCGTTTTTATTGTATCTTCCGAATACCTGGTTTCCATTTTTTCTTAATTTCTGCAAATATAAACAAAAGGAACACTGCATATGAACCAATTTATTAACAATAGAGGAAAAGATATTTCGTACGAATGATTAGTAAGACGCCAGAAGCCCTGATCTAACCTCTTGTTATTCTGACAGTTGAATTACAATTGACAAGACTTTGCGGAGTGTTGAAAAAATCCCGGATAACCAGTGTTTATTAGCATTTTAGCCAAATTTATCTGTGCATTCTTTTACGCAAACACATCACTAACCAGCTGGTCATCTGTATCCATAAAATTAAAACAGCAAATGCACAAAATCAGCTATGCTAATACTCTGAAAAAGGGATGATTTTTGAAACTCTATCAATTTCTTTGCCAGAGATGTTTCTTCATGCTGCAAACCTGTAACGGCTGCACAAATTTTTCCCGTTACATCACCAAACACCCCCTGATCATCCATCTGAAAATTTTCAATTATCCCTTTCGAAACGGTAAACTCAACTGCGATTTTATGCTCTCCGGCGGTTATTACTTTCTTCATAATATACCGTGGCGAGCAACCATAGTTCCACTCCCATCCGGAATATTTTTCCTTAACAAGTATGTTGATTTTCTTAATGTCCTCATTTGTAAAATGATACAATAAAGTGCCTGGGAAATAATTAAACATAAACGACTGCATTATCTCCCTGAATTCTGAAATTGAGATATTATTTTTCAGGTGTGAGGAAATATTAGTTACCTGGCTCCGTATCGATTTTACAGCCTTATCAGAATAGTGATCCTTCTCCTTTTTAATGGCATTCTCCAGGTTATCAAGGTTTGTATCAAAAAGAAGGGTGCCGTGATGCAAAACCTTATCCCTGAAAATATGTTCAGCATTCCCTGAAATTTTTAATCCTTTTAATTTTAAATCATTTTTCCCTTCAAATTTCGCTATAACAGACATTTTTGCGAGTGCCTTTATAACCGGATCAGTAAACTTTTCAAAGTCCATCAGTTTCTCTTTCCTACCATGTTTTATAAAAGTAAAATTAAGATTCCCTGGATCGTGGTAAACAGTTCCTCCACCAGACAGGCGGCGAACAACTTTTATATCATGCTTTTTAATAAAATCCCAATTTATCTCAGCCAGTGTGTTTTGATGCTTCCCAACAATCACAGAAGGCTCGCTCCTCCAGAGCATAAAACAATCCTTTTTAAAATTCCTGAAAATATACTCCTCGGAAGCTACATTGAAAAACGGATCCATATTTTCATTAACAATACAAAGCATTGGCATGAATATGAAGATGGTTCGCTATTTCTTTTCTTCTCTTTACCTCAGCTTTAGCCTCAGCCTTAGCCTTATATAAAAATCATAAACAATCCTTCCAAGTATCAACCCAAGAATTATTCCTCCCAAAACATCACCAGGGTAATGCACTCCCAGGTATATACGGCTGTATGATACAATAAGTGCCCAGAAAATTATAAGATATGAATAGGTGCGGTTTTTGAAAAGCAATAAAGTGAAAGTTGCTATCGCGAAAGAGTTTGCAGCATGCGAAGAGATAAAACCATACTGACCACCACATTTACCATTTACAATATGCACTAAACCAGCCAGATCAGGATTATGGCATGGCCTGAGTCTCATTATCGTCTCTTTAAAAAACCTGACAGATATCTGATCGCTTAATGTGATTAGCAGGGTAATTATCACAAGCAGAATCAGGGTTTCCCACTTCTTTTTTACTATAATCCAGCCAAGGATAAAAAGATACAATGGAATCCATGTGTATTTAGCACTTATCCACCACATTACCTGATCCCAAAAAGGAGAATGGAGGTCATTAAGAAAAAGAAAAAAACTTATATCCCATTTATCAAGAAGTTCAAACATGACTTTATTATTCATTCAAAGTTGCCCATATCAGGTCTTTCAATTCAGTAATCCCACGATTCTGAATAGCCGAAATAAAAACATGTTGAATATCCGGAAGATCTTTTTCAAGCTCCTCTTTTAGTTCATCATCCAGAAGATCGGACTTGGATATTGCCAGTATCCGCTTCTTATCCAACAATTCAGGGTTAAAATGTTTAAGTTCATTAAGCAGAATTTTGTATTCATTAGAAATATCCAGATTATCAGCAGGCACCATAAACAGCAATACCGGATTCCTTTCAATGTGCTTTAAAAATCTTATTCCCAACCCCTTACCCTCATGTGCATCTTTAATAATCCCCGGGATATCTGCCATTACAAACGATCTGTTATCCCTGTATTGCACTATCCCGAGATTTGGAACAAGGGTAGTGAAAGGATAGTTGGCAATCTTTGGTTTCGCGGCAGATACAACTGAAAGAAGTGTTGATTTACCGGCATTGGGGAATCCAACCAGACCGATATCTGCAAGGATTTTCAGTTCAAGGATAAACCAATTCTCTTCTCCTGATTCCCCCGGCTGGGCATATCTTGGTGTTCGGTTTGTAGATGATTTGAAATTATTATTTCCTAATCCTCCTCTGCCCCCCGGTATAAGAACTTTTTTATCATCATGTCCGGTAATTTCGAAAAGAACCTCGCCTGTTTCAGCGTTTTTTGCTACAGTACCAAGAGGAACCTCAATAAAAACATCCTCGCCTTCAGCACCTGTTCTTAATGATTTTGATCCATTGGTTCCATTTTCTGCGAAAACATGTTTTCGGTATTTAATATGCAGCAAAGTCCAGAGTTGCTTGTTCCCCTGCAAAATTACATGACCTCCCCTTCCACCGTCTCCTCCATCCGGTCCGCCTTTACGTGTCAGTTTATCCCGGTGAAGATGCGCCGATCCTGCGCCCCCTTTTCCTGAACGGCAAAAAACCTTAACATAATCAACAAAATTCGAATCAGCCATATTATTCCTCTTTCATTTTGGCATCCTGATTATTTTTGACAGTTTGCTTCGTCACTTCGTTCCTCGCAAAATCCATTTTCAACCTTTAAAATCCGGTTAAAGCTGCATCTTTCATGAAAAAGCATTATCATGGCTTAAAATTTTTCCCTAATGACCTCCTATATCTTCACTTTTTCAATAACCCCACACAGCCTGTCAAATATCTCATCAATAGTCCCCATACCGGCTACAGGATAGTATTTATCCAATTTTTTATAAAATTCAAT
>JAUWPX010000003.1 GCA_030611395.1 Bacteroidota bacterium
TACGAACAGCATTTTTACGCAGACTGTCTGGTTTAGTATTTAATTCTTGTGCTTTTGTATTTTCTGCAATAAAACAGATAAGTAGCAAGCTAAATAATTGAAAAATTAAAGATCGATTCATATTATGTACTTTGGTTATAAATGGTTATTTTATTGATTTATTTACTCCCTGAAACAGGTGACCATCCGGACCTGTGATTAACATCTCATAGTATATCTATAATCAAATAGAAGCTATCCATTAATGTTAGACAACGGAAAATACAGTTTTATTCCCATTACGTTTTTTAGTAAATATATTTACAAATAACCAATAAACTTTTATGTAACAATGAATTTCTTCAAATGAAGCGGGATAAAATGTTCAGAATTTCAATGTAAAGATTGTTTTTTTTCCCGGGATAGAATGAACAAACAGAGTCCCTTCGTGTTTTAACATGATCTGCTTTGATATACTTAATCCAATTCCCGATCCTTTAGTTTTTGTGGTAAAAAAAGGAACAAAAATATCATCAACTAAATCCGGAGTTATTCCAGGTCCGTCATCCTTAACCTGTATGAAAATGATATCCTGTTTTTTCATTGCCTCCAGCTGAATATTCCCATGATCCTTTTGAGCCAGAACTTCGACAGAGTTTTTTACCAGGTTTATCAGAACTTTTTCCAGTTGGTTTATATCAGCAACAAGTTCCAATCCATCCTGTGCTATAACCGTTGTGAAAGATATATGGTCTTTGTTTATCTCTTCTTGCATCAGTTCCCTAACTTTATTAAAAAGAGTCTCAATCTTGAATGAAACTAATTGAGGTTCAGGTAACCGGGTTAAACTTCGGTATTTGGTAACAAAATCAATGAGACTTTCACCCGTATCACTGATTGTATGCAAACCGGATAACGTTTTTCCCACCATCTTGTCTGTAATATCAGCAGGAGAAATTGGCTGGTTTTTTTTCTCCTCCCGGAAGTATCTTGTGATAGATCTGGTCAGGGAGAGAATTGGGCTTACGGAATTCATTATTTCGTGGGTTAACACTCTGATCAGCTTCTGCCATGAATCCAATTCCTTGCGCTCCATCTCATTGACAATATTCTGAACAGAAACAGTATTTAAAGTTTTCCCTTCTATTTTAGTTACATCCTTTTTTAGCAGGAGCTGTTGCACTATACTGTGTTCGTTCTGTACCTGGTTATGGTAGATAAACCTGTGCACTACTGGCTTTCCCGGTTGAAGATTGATTATTTGATCATGCAGATCCGCTTCAATATTTTTCAACCTGTTTATATGATTTAATGATGTGACTTGTAATATTTCCTTTGCAGCATGATTTATCATTTTAATCTCTCCTGTATCATAATAAATGATTAAACCAATGCCAATATTGTTTACAAGGCTGTCGAGGAGAAGGGATTGTTTTTGGCCTTCTGCTCTCGCAGCAACTATCTTATCATTTAATTCATTCAATGATTGATAAAGTTCACGGAAGGACTTGTTCTCTTGTGCTTCCTGAAATACCAGCATTAAATCCTCATTTTTTACGGCTGAAAGGAACCGCGTCAGATCCTGATTGAACCGGTTAATAAACCTTAAGAAAAGAAAAACTTGTATAACCAGGATCAGGCCTATTCCAAGCAGAGTGAACATATATTCACCAGGTAGTAGCTGAAAAATCAAAACCACAAGGAAGCCGGTAAAAAAAATCAATCCCAGGCGAAAAACTGTGTTCAGATAAAAATTCTTGAAAATCATTTTTTATGAGTATTTGTTGTGAAGTTATTCTCCAGACCATATTTCAACAGTTTGTTATAAACAGTTTGTCTTGTAAGCCCTAGCTCTTCCGCTGCTTTTAAAATACTACCATGATTATTCTCCAGGGCTTCTTTAATTGCCTGTTTCTCGATCTCTTTTAACGTTTTAGGATTCCCGGTCCCGGTTAATTTCGGTTTTGTGCTTGAAAAAATGAGGTCCTCGGGTTTTAAAATATCTGAATCACTCATTATTACTACTTTTTCAACGATATGCTGTAATTCCCTTACATTCCCGGGCCAATTATAATTCAACAGCTTATCCCTGGATCTGGTTGATATTTTTACCAGAGGTTTCTGGTATTTTTTACAATATTTCCTTAGGAAGTAATCGGTTAACTGAAGTATGTCTTCGCCTCTTTTGCGTAATGGGGGTATCTCGATTTCTATGGTATTGATCCTGTAATAAAGATCTTCCCGAAATAAATTCAGATGGACCTGGTTGCTGAGGTCTTTATTAGTAGCACATATCAGGCGAATATCAATAGGAATGGGTGTGTTTGATCCAAGGCGAAAAACCTGATGGTTTTGCAATACTGCCAGTAATTTAGCCTGCAATGGCAGGGAAAGATTACCTATCTCATCCAAAAAAAGAGTTCCTCCATTAGCAATCTCAAACCTGCCCGAACGATCCTCCCGGGCATCAGTAAAGGCTCCTTTAGTATGACCAAAAACTTCGCTTTCAAACAGTGTCTCACTTAAGGAACCCATATCGACAGATACAAATATCTCATCTGCACAATCCGATTGCTTGTGTATTTCATGAGCCACCAGTTCTTTCCCGGTACCGTTTTCACCAAGGATTAATACGTTTGTTTTTGTCTTTGCAACTTTCCTTATAGTGGCCAATATCTCTCTCATCCCTGACGAAGAACTAATCAGGGGATCATACCTTTCTTCAATGTTCCTGGTCAGATGAACCTGTTTATTGCGGAGTTCCTTTATCTCCAGTCTTGATTCCCTGAGTTTGAAGGCTGATTTCAGTGTAGCAATTAACTTTTCATTGTCCCATGGTTTAAGAACAAAATCAGTTGCTCCCTTTTTTACTGCTTTAACAGCAAGTTCTACATCCCCATAAGCGGTAATTAGTACAACTGCAATATCAGGATCAATGTGCAGGATCTGCTCTAACCAGTATATGCCTTCATTACCGGTGTTTAAACCGGCAGAGTAATTCATGTCCAGTAAAACCACATCAATCTTAAAATCCCGGATGAGATTTGGTATCAGATTCGGATTGGTGGCAGTATGTATTGAGGAAAAGTCCTGTTCCAGCAAGTGGAGCAGGGCTTTCAACACATTCTTATGATCATCCACTATCAACAAGTTCCCTTTTACCATAAATCCGAATTTTTAATTCAATAACTCCTGGATGGATGAAATCAATTGTCAAAATATTAGACAAATATTGTCAAAATATTAGACATTTCAAAATAAAATAAATATTAATAAAATTGCAAACACCTATATTCTTTTAGTTTATGAATTATGGCACAGTTATGGGTATATTGTGGTTAAGAAAAAAAACTAATTAATACAAACTCAGAATATTATTTTTAACGTAACTAATAAATCATGATAATCAAATACATTAGAACAACTATCCGGAATCTGGCAAATAATAAGCTGTATACGTTTATTAATACAATAAGCCTAACCATAGGATTTACCTGTTTTATCATCATTTATCTTTGGGTCCAGGATGAAAGGAGTTTTGGAAAAACCGAAAAGAACGGAAAGGATATTTTTCAATTGACAATTACTCATAAAAATGGAGCATTAGATCCAAATGTTCCCTACTTCCTTCCATATGCAATGGCTGATATTTATCCGGAGATAAAAAATTACACACGCATTTACAGATTGGGCAAAATTGTCAACTGTGTATTTAAATACCAGGAGGAAAGTGAGGATCCTGTGATGTTCTATGAAGATAATATTATTAAGGTTGATACCGGGTTTTTTTCCATTTTCCCTTTTCCATTTGTCTATGGTAATCCAAAATCTGCCCTCTTGAATCGGGATGGTGTTGTACTGAAAAAGTCTATATCTGAAAAGTACTTCGGGAATGAAGACCCAACAGGAAAGATACTGTTGCTCAACAATGATAAATCTTTAACAGTAACGGGTGTTATTGACATACCATCAAAATCTGTACAGCAACCTGATTTTATAATGCCCCTGAGAAGCAATTTAGCAACAGATTATAACTGGCGTGATCCGTCATTTATCCTTCTACACAAAAACAGTGCACTCAAAGCATTTAAAGAGAAGATATCAGGAGCATTAATCGATCTCTATCCCACTCCCATTTCTAATGAATTGACATTGGGGATATTACCGGTCTCAAAATCTTACCTGAGTTTTGGAAAGATGAAGTACATATATATTTTATCGGTTGTTGCCCTCTCCGTCCTACTGGTTGGTTGTATAAATTATATCATTCTTACAACCGGTAGGTCGACAAGGAGGATAAAAGAGATTGGTGTCAGAAAGATAATTGGAGCAAAAAGGATCCAATTGGTTTCTCAATTATTAACTGAATCGTTTCTGTTTGCTATTTTCGCCCTGTTTCTCTCATTAATTCTGGCTGAGATTATCTTACCCGGATTAAGCAGGATCGTTGAGAAGGATTTACATATTGGTTATTTTGATCGCCCTCAGACAATCCTGTTTTTCTTGATTGTATCCCTGGTTGTTGGAGCACTGGCAGGGATATATCCGGCACTAATATTTACAAATAAGAGTCCGATTGCCGCATTGCAAGCATCTCATTTTGTTCGTTCAGGAAAATCAATTTTCATGATAAGCTCTGTAGTTGCCCAGTTTACCATTTCATTCATTCTTCTTGCATGCACAATTATAATTGTCAAACAGCTCTCCTTTATGCTGAATCAACCTCTGGGATTCAAGACAGAGAACATAATTGACATTCAAATGAATACATCACTTGTCTACCGGTTTAAATCTTATAAAGACAAGTTAAAAAGTAACCCGAACATTTTAAAAATCACTGCAGGACAATCAGTACCTTACAATGAAGATTATAAGACTAGTTTGGATTGGGAAGGTAAAGATCCGGAACATGTTCCCATTGTAAGGTATTCCATTACACTACCTGAATATATCGAAACGTTTGAGATGGAACTCATAAACGGTCGCAGTTTCAACGATGATTTAAAAACAGATGCTTCAAACTTTGTAATTAACGAGAAAGCGGTAAAACTACTGGATGTTGAAAATCCACTGGGAAAGAAACTCACTTTTTGGGGCAGAGAAGGAGAAATTATAGGGGTGGTTAAGGATTTTCATCATGTATCACTTCATCGTGAAATATTGCCACATGTTTTCACCATTCATCCGGCAAATTATAATGGTGTAAAACATATATTCATAAAGATCAGTTCCGTAGACATACCAGGAACCCTTAAGGAAATTGAATCCGTAACCAGAGAATTTGCCCCTGATTATCCTTTCAAATACAGTTTTATTGATTCGGGTGTAAGGGAATTATACAAAACAGAAAAAAATCTGGGCACGATCATAACCTTGTTCGCTTTCATCTCAATTTTTATTTCGTGCCTGGGTATTTTCAGCCTCTCTACTTTTATGGCAGAACAGAGAACAAATGAATTTGGTATTCGGAAAGTGAACGGAGCCAGAACCATTCATCTGTTATATCTCATGAATATTGACCTGGTAAAATGGATCGGGATCTCATTCCTGATTGCAACTCCACTTGCTTTTTATGCCATGCACCGGTGGTTGCAGGATTTTGCTTTCAGAGTACCGGTTGGAGGATGGATCTTCATTCTTACAGGTGCTATTGTTCTGATCATTGCATTTTCTACGGTTAGTGGAGTAACTATAAATTCGGCTCGGAAAAATCCAGTTGATTCACTAAGATTTGAATAAAAGAAAGCGAAGGATCTCTCGCTCACCGGGCGACTTCAAGTCACCCGGTGAGTTTTTTTTATGATACGCTAGTAAATAAAAAAACATAATCATATATTCAACGCTCAATTTAGTTAACATTGCATTAATGGCAAATTACTAAAAATATAGAAGGAAATATATGAACAACTATATCAGATTCGCAACGCTTATACTCGTTTTGCTTTTATGGTCTTGTCAAAAGGATATTATTGAAGAACAAAACGAAGAACCTCTTTTTGATGTTGAAATTGGAAACAGCGAAATCCCCTATATCGTGATTGAAACCAGTGGAATTAGCATTCTTAACGAGCCTAAAATTCCCGCTGAAATGAAAATCTATATATATAATGAGGAGGTTCAAAGTGTCACTATTGGAATTGAATACAGGGGGTCCACCTCATTTAGAATATCAGATAAAAAATCTTTTGGCATTGAAACCCGGGATGCTAACGGAAACGATATGGATGTTTCATTCTTCGATTTTCCGATGGAGGAGGACTGGATTCTAACGGGGCACATTGTTAATCTTGACCAGGGATATATCTTCGATCGCACATTGATGTATCACTATTTAGGTTATCAGCTTTTCAGCAAAATGGGGAGGTATGCCAGCAGATCAAAATTCGTTGAGCTGGAGATTAACGGAAATTATCAGGGGATATATGTATTCATGGAAAAACTGAAGCGGGATGAGAATAGAATAGATATTCAAACAATGAGCCCGGCCGATATCGATTCTGAGACTATTACCGGGGGGTACATTTTAAAAATTGACAAGACTGCCGGAGGGGATCTGAATATTGATCAACCATTGGAATACTTCGAAAATAATTGGGATGATGATGCACGGTACACGTCAGATATTAGCTTCAGATCACAATATGATATCAATGGTGATCTCATCGATTTCGATCCGTATGATCCTCCATACCATTCCAATCAGTATCTGGAGACCTATTTTCTGTATGAATACCCGAAAGCCGGAGATATTACAAATGCTCAAAAAGCTTATATCCAGAGTTATATTCATGATATCGAAACAGCATTATTAACTGATGACTTCACCACAGAAATCAGAACATATACAGATTATATTGACCTCAGCAGCTTCGTTGATTATTTTATTATTAATGAAGTGTGTCGAAATGTTGACGGTTATCGCCTGAGTACTTACCTATATAAAGACAGGGGAGGTAAGTTGAACATGGGTCCGATATGGGATCTTAACATTGGTTATGATTCCGGTGACAGGGTGCCTGTTGACGATTGGGTGATCAACTATAACCAATTCGTGAGCAAGGATGCCTGGATGGTGCCTTTTTGGTGGCCAAGATTAATGGAAGACCCTATATTTAGAAGTGCATTAAAAACACGATGGACCGGGCTAAGATCAAATGTGTTAAGTACAGATGAGCTGCTTTACATAGTTGACCAAACAGCCGGCTACTTACAGGAGAACGGGGCAGTGAACAGGAATTATAACATATGGGATGCTGGTATTGGTGTTGACTATGAGTCAAGTATAGAAAGCCTGAAATCATACCTGGAAGCCAGGACATTATGGATGGATGGAGAGATATCTTCATTTTGAAGACTCTCCGGAGACCCTAAGGGTTTCCCGAAAATCCTGACCGGTAATTATTTTACTGTAAAGCTGCATTCTCCATGCATTGGCTGTCCATCGTCTGTAATTCCACGGACAATTACCATATAATCACCCTGTAGATCAGATGAAAAGAAATCAAGACTGACTGTATCACCGGCATCAACAGGAATATTTGGCGCCCAGAACAGACAATTCCTGTAATCCGGGATCCTGGCATCTCCCGGATATTTATCCCAATCGGGGAAAGTTATCTGCTGTTGGGATTCACATGCTTTGAAGCTGAAGAAGAAAGAATTCCGGGGCAGATCCACGCCTGCCCTGTCACCCTGGGATGAAACGATATTTATAATACCACCGTAGTTCAGATTTCCTCTGAAATACAATGAATTGACTATATCAATACAGGCAAATTTTTCAGGTGAAAGATGTAATATCTTATCAATATCAAAAACGGGAATATAATCGAGAAGTACGAGAGGTATATACAAATATAAATCCGAATAATCCCTGGTCAGGTATAAATAATGTTTGTCTTTTTCTTTTTTTACAATTACGTTCCGGATCAACTCAAAAAAGAATTCTTCCAATGTGGAGAGCAATATATAATCAGCTGTTTTATATCTTAATTCCGGAGATCCATAAAAATACCGGTTTGATGTATCAAGAATTTCCATGTGGGCATTTGTAGTCGGGGCAGAATTAAAAATATTAACCACCTGGGCATTAAACATGATCTCTTCCACAGTTTTTTTGTTAATGACCTGTTTATCGGAAAATTGTTCCGGTTGTTTAAGAAAAACTGTGGAATAATCGCTATCCAGAGAGAAATTCACCATCCGGTCAGCTTTATTTTCAAGACAAAACAAAATATCTTCTGCACTCTTATGGTATGGGAGAGAAATTCTGAAACCTCCTGTTTTGTCCGTCAGAAAACCATAATAATCGGAATTTTTTCCTAAAAAGGTCATATGAACCTGTGAATAGGCAAATGGTTTATCTCCATCGTTTGATGTAATTCTTCCGGATAATGATAAACCCCGTGTTTCAGGGAAATAATGAATCTTTTCAGGCAGGTCCGTGTTTTTGAATGAAGGAAATATTAATTCAGGAATGATTGTATCATAATAACCCTTTTTGACTACAGTCACGGAATAACCGTCGGATGACATATTGTTTTTTTCCGGTACTAAAATAGTCAGGTGAATTTTTCCGCGTTTATTATATATGGATTTGTCTGTATAACACTGTACCGGATTACTACTGTTTCCCATATTTTTCAAATCAAAAGAAAATTCTTCTCCGGTACTCATCCTTAAGTTATTCATCCCACTTCCATTGGGGTTAATGATTACAACAGTCTTATGAAAGTATCCTGCCGGCGGGAAATTTCGCATCCATTTCGTATAGGCCCTGATAGAATAGAGACCTGTAGCTGCAGATGGAGGAATATTAAGATATCCCCATGCACCCTTTGTATTTAGCTCATATTTGCCACGGGCTATGGCTGTATTTGATTCATTGATTAATTCGACGTAAAGGATTTTGCTCCAGTTTGTTTGTTTTAACCGGGATTCACTAAGGTTAAAAGCCCTGAAGAATATTTTCTCATTTACAGCATAGATATTCCTGTCCGTGAAAAGATGAAATTTTTCCCGGAAAAGATCTGATCTCACCATTTCATTTTCCCTGGAAAGGTCCTGTGCCTGTATATCCGGTGAAGCACCCTGTCCTATTTCAGAAAGGGAGTTAGTGGAAACCGGGTGTGGTTCGCTATATTTCCCATGATCATAAGATTGGATCGTGTCAGGTATGCTGTCTGCACCCGGGTGAATTAACTTGTCACAATAATTAATCAGCTGAAACATCATGTTATCCGGTGCTTCTTTCGACCAGATCTTGTTTGTTCTGATAAACTGATTTATCTGTTTTTGGTGTTCTTCAGGAAAAATTTTCAGGAACGATCTTTTCGTGTTAAATGGCCATATTTTTTTGTTCAGAAGGAGATATGTCTTCTTTTTGAGGGGAGAGAAACTGTTAGCATTCCGGATAGATGCAGGCAGGTCATTGAATTTTTTTTCCCAAAAATAGAGACAACATAATTCACCGGATTCAATAACCTGCAGGAATTTTGTACCTGTTTCAGGAAAAGAATATTTCCGGAAAAGTTTGCCATCCAATTCAAATGTTTCAATAAATTCATTATTTAAGATAATCTGTTCCTTTTCACCTGAATAAAAAGCATGATTTAATATAATTCTCTGAATACAGATATCATATTTTATCTTTAAATCCGGGAATTGGCGGCCATTAATTACTGCATAGCCGGTGTAAAACCGGTCTTCGCCCAGGAAAGGGTGATCACTTGGGTTAAAAAACGGATATACATATTTAATCCCATTAACCAATTCAAAATCGGCGCCATAAGATTGATCAAAAAACTCTTTCCACTCATTAAAGACTGCATCTGTGTAGGCTGGTTTCTGGGCAGACAAAGAATCTAAAAAGCATGTCACAAGGAATAAAACCAGGATTGTATAGTAGCGATTCATTACTTCCCTCAGGAATACATTTTTATAGTTTATTTAAGCCTGCAAACAAAGATAGTAATTTTTAAAAAAAAAGCCCGGAATTCCTTATCCGGGCTTTGTAGCGAGAGCGGGACTTGAACCCGCGACCTCATAATTATGAATCAATCCCGGAAGCTATTAAGCACTGTTATTCAGCCATTTGAGAAATGAAAAAAATCTTATTTTAACCCAGGAGAAGAACCTCCTTCTCCATAAATCCTTCTTTGTGTTCGTAAGATATTCGGTTTTATGAACATTTAAATAATAATAATATTAAAATTAATTATATAACCAAATAACTCTACCCCCGAAATAACTAAAAACACCAAACTCCCCTGTATTTAAGAAGTAAAAAATGGGACGTCTATTAGAATAAGAAAAAAGCACAAATTCCTGACAAAGTGAATAAGTATTTCTGTTTAAAGTGAACACTTAATTCCGGATGAAAGGGAATCACTCGTTCCGGACTCAGTTATTCAAAATATTTGTACTATGTTTTTTCTAATGTAATGTATTCATAGCTAATAAATCATCCTTTTAGTTTGGCATACATAAGTTTTTTTCCTAGAGTTCCAAGAATGATTACACATACAACACAAGCAACACTTAATAATAAAACATAAATTTTTGAATGGGATTCAAAATCTGAAAATATAATAATTAAAGAAATGGAAACAGAAAATAGTAAGAAAATGCAACCAATAATAATTTTTTTTATAAGTGCAGGGGTTCTAATCTTCTTAAATCGCACCTTCCCATCTATTATTCCGCTAATAATAGCTCCAATAACTGTAAAAGGTAATAGAACTGATAAAAATTTAGAGACTATTACAAGTTCTTTTGCATAATAAGACCCAATCAAAATATTAATAATTAAAATAATAGGAAGTATCGTGGCAAAAGCCTGTGGGAAGTGGACTGCTATAGGATGAAGATCTAAACCAAGTATAAATTTACGTTTTGGTGAAATATTTTCTTTATAAGGCTCAAAAGCTGATTTCGGCATACCACAGGCAGGACATACCTGTCCAAGATCCTGTTCCTTGATAATATAACCACAAGGTTTGCATCGTAATAGTTGTGACATTTTATTCTCTCCTTTTATTAATTTTATTAAATAATGTAATCCTGTGTTTCGCCATCTAAATTGGAACTAAATCAGACATAAAGTTAAGAGATACTTATTATACTAAAAAATTATTGTTGATTATAAGTTTTTCTATTAAATATTTCTTTCTTCGATTCTTCAATGTTAATTGTTTTGTTTGTTTTCTTCTTTTAGGGATTTTATGGCTTCTTCCTAAGTATACATTTACAGGTGTAAGGTTATCCGATGGCTGTATATCTTCAAATGAAGTGGGACTAAATGGGTTTTAATATTTTCCCTTTTTAGGGGAATAGAAAAATAAAAATTAAATAAAAAATTGCGCTTACCCTTCGATTATGCTCACGATGATGCTGTTTAAGTCATAAAAAGTGTAGTCAAAATACAAAATGTATTGGATGAATTTGTATATTTGACTGTTTAGATAGATCTTTTTATTCCAGCGAAACAAGTACCATCTTCAGTAATTCTGCAAACTTGGATGGATCAAGCCATCTTGTGACAATGACAAGATTATGCTCCTGGTCTACAATTATATAATTACCTCCAAAACCAGCAGCGGAATAAACCGTTTTAGGGACTCCGTCAATACTTCGGCTTCCCCTGTTCAACCACCACATGTAACCGTAACTTTCATCTGCTTTTGATGGATGCTGAACCTGTTTTACCCAATCCTCCGAGATCAATTGTTTGTTTTTCCATTTTCCATTTCCAAGGAATAATAAACCGAAACGGGCTTGATCAAGGGCGTTTATAAAAACTCCACCTCCTGAATGCCCTCCCCCGCTTACGGATTGAATTTGGTACCCATCCACATCTACCCATGAAGTTTCATAACCATACCATCTCCAGGTTGTGGATGCACCAATCGGATCCATGATTTTTTCTTTCAGAACTTCAGGCAATGATTTTCTCCAAACCTGGAGAAGTGAATATGCCAGTAGATTCACTCTTACATCATTATATTCAAATACCGTTCCCGGCTCCCTTAGCTCCCTGTTTTTCCAGTCATCAATTCCGCCCTGTCGTGGAGGTCTGTCAGCCCAGTCGGGCATTCCAAACAGGGAACCTGTCCAGTCGGAAGACTGGGTCAGCAAATGATCCCATGTGATTTTACTGTTGTGCTTACCCTCAAAGGTGCCCTCCCAGACATAATCTTTTACCTTATCATTAACATTTGTAATAAGACCGGCATCAATGGCAAGACCTGCAACTGTTGACAGGTAGCTTTTAGTAACACTGAAGGTCATATCCACGCGGTTTACATCACCCCATTGAGCCACGAGATAACCATCTTTAAGAATTACACCTGCTGGTCCTCCTCTTTTTTTTGTTGGCCCGACAATTTCAATATAGGGTTCATAACCAAAAGATTCAAGGATAGCAACTCGCAGATCTTTAGCCCCACTGTATTCATTGGTTTTTGCAAACTCCACTGCTTCTTCAATTTTGCTATTGTTTAATCCCAGTTCTTCCGGTTGCTTCTGCTCCCACACTTTAGCTTTATCAGGGTAATATAATTCCTGGGAAAAACTATACACACAGGTTAATAAAAAAAGAATAAAGAGCGGGAGGAAACGGTTAATGATTTGTTTTAAATGTTGTCTTTTCATAATAATTATAATTATTTTTCTTTAATCACAGAAATACTTTTTTGATAATCAGTTGCTTACTCAATAATAAGTCCAAAAACTGTTTAACAGTGTATTTATTCAAGCTGCAAATACCACTCTTTAGTAAAAATAAGGATTCGCGAGCTTCTTTTTTTATATCCCCTATTACGCAGCCACCCCTTTTATAAATATCTCTATAAACTCTTTCATTTTGGTAATGATGCGGTTGCCAATTTCACGAGCCTTCAGTACGCTGGGGCGGTTAGCTAAACATTTAAACACCTCATCACGAATCGGCTCCTGATCACTGTAGATGTAATGCAGTTTAGCCTATTATTAGTTACTGTTACCTTGATATTCATTTAATACCCAATCAATGTTAACTTTAAGTGCCTTTAATATACCATTAGCGTATTTGACAATAGCATAATTTAGGTCTTGATCAATTTTATAGGATTGTAGAATGTGTTCCATTTTAAAATCCACTCCTAATATTATCCGTTTTAAGGAATTTCTTATAGAACAATAAACATCCTGTTTTTCATTACCAAAATGAAGTATTCTAAATTCACTTTCAGTATGCCAATCCCAATTTTTTTGGAAAAATAAATATTTATGATTTTGTCTTCGTAATTGATCAAAATATTTTCTCTTACCTAATTCATCCATAAAAGGATGATTGATAAATAGGTATTCATTTCTCATGGTGTAATTGACAGAATCAAAAAATGTTGACTCACTATTTAAAAGTTCTGAGTTTTCATTTATGAAGGAGTCTTTATCAAATTCCAAACACACACCTTTATGCTTATCTCCATATTGTGCCCACATTCGTGGTAAGTTATATCCATCCCACCATTCAGATTCTGCATAATAATCTTCGCAGAAGCATAGAATTTTAGCACCATTTCTAATAATATCACTATATCCTTCTTTTTCTTTTAATTCGGATTGAAGACTTAAATTTTCATCTTTTTTGTTTATTGCTCCAAATCCAAAACTTTTTGTTTCTCTTGGATCATTGGATTTCTTATAAGAACCAATTTTTATTTTTTTTTCAGGAATAATATATTTTAATGCGGTCGACCATTTAGTGTAATGGTAGATCAGGTTACTTTTTTCGAAAAATGGTTCTGAGAATTTCATTTTTTGGCTATAGTAGCTAACAAAGTTACAAACCCCACTCCAAAAACCAAACTAACCGGGTGATAATTAAAGCAAATGATAGCATAATACCCATGCCGGCACCTGGTGCAGCTCCGGATCCGGGAACCATATGATAGCAAAACATGTTCCCGGGAGATCTCCGGATATGATAAAATGATAGCAAAAACTTGCATTTTGGGCATGTTTTTTGTAACTTACTTGCATATTTCAGAAAAGTGTTATATTTAAGCCGGATTTATGCAACGTTTTTTACTAATAATTCGTCTTATAAGTAGAAGAATCAACGTATCGCCTCAAAAACAGTATGAAAATTAATTTTGCCTTCATTTAGAATTTACATATTGTAATGTCAAACTTAGAATACATAGGGTTTAGTACAGTACACCGAACTAGGATTGGGGAGTTAGTAAATCATATAGCAAATAGATTCTCGCCATTTCTTTATTCAACAAAGCTTATAAAACTCCTTTTTCTTATTGATGAAATAAGTGTTAAGCAATATGGTGTTCCTATTACATGGTTAGAATATCATGTTTATGATAAAGGACCACTGCCAAGAAAATTGTGGCTAAATGTTGTTAACGACATGAATAATCTTGAAGACTTTATTATAATTCATTATGATGCTTTGGGTTACCAGGTTTTACCCTATGGTAAACATAAATTGACTGAATTTTCTGATTTCGAGATTCAAATCATAAATGATGTTCTTGATAAATACGGAAGCCTACCCGTTGACAAGCTTATTGATATCACACACCAGGAAGGCGGATTGTGGTCAAAAATAGTTAAGGAGAAAAAAATCAAATTCAAAGAAAGCGATGCCTCTCCATATATAATTGACTTCCGCGATCTAATCAAAGAAGATAAAATTAAAATTATGCGTTACGAAAATGCGGAAGAAGAAATCAATATGTTAGAATCAATATGTTAAATGGTCGTACGTAGTGAAATCTATTACCTTAAACAGTATAAAGAAACACCTAACACTACAGAAAAACCCCGTTTTTGTATCATCCTCGAAGTTCTTGACGAAGGAACCACTATTCTATTTCACAAATTAACTACTAAAGAATATGGCTTTAATTTTCCTGACCTTAAAGAGGGCAAAAATCAAGTTAATGAATATGATGATATTTTTTATTTCCCTGCAGGCAAAGTAATTGGGGAAAATGGATTTTCCTTTCCCAGGGATTGTTGTATTCTTAATGGCACCTGGGCAATTTCAAAATTCAGTTTCACAGACTTTGATAAATTCAATCCCATCAAAAAGGATAATCTTAATAACACCACTTTCTGTGATTTTCTTTACTTTTTATATCAAAGCAAGCATACCCGGCAAGTTAATAAGGATATCCTGGAAAAGGTACTACATGAAATTGCAGAATAACTCAAAAACACAAAACCTCTTTAATTACCCTCCTGTTTGCTTTATCCACTTCATCACGGCTAAAATCAATATAAATATCGCTAACGATATTAACACCATGGCCCAAGGCATGTGAGATCACATCGCGGGGCAATCCCAGGCTTGCTGCAATAGTTGCCCAGCTGTGCCGGGTGGTGTATGTTGATATTGGCCCCAGATCAAGGTCCTTGCCTATACGCCGCAGCAACCTGTTAGCATAATCGGTAATATCCTTATACAACGGAGTGGACCGGTCCTTCTTTTCCTGTACTTTTCTCTTAACCTCTATCAGGTTAAGCAAAAACTTGTTGCCACGGTACTTAAGACTGGTAGAAAAAGGATATAGCTTATATTAATTACCGGAGATATGTAGAAGTTGAATGCTGAAGTAATTTAAAACCGGTCAGACCGCTTGCCTCCATTTTTTATCCCTGTTCGCTCGCTTTTTTTCAGCCAATAGGTGCCGGACTATTAACTCTTGTTATTAACTAAAACCTTAATCCTTATCATAATTTTTGTATCCTATTTTTTTTAGGGGGGCTTCGATTTTCTTTTGATGGAGAGCGTCAATCTTGTCGAGCAGGAATTTAAACACCTTGTTTATCTTACCATCCAGCGCTCGAATCTCGGATTGTAAATCTTTGTTTTCAATTAACATAGCTCGGTAACTGGCAAATGCTCTCATTATTCCAATGTTAATTGATATTGCCTTTTTTGAACGTAATACCGATGAAAGCATTGCAACACCTTGTTCTGTAAAAACCAGCGGGGAGACACTTGAGTGTTTCAGACTCTCCAACCGGTCACAATCTGTGACCAGTTGTTCTTTTTCATCCTTTGTTAACTGAAACATGAAATCAATTGGAAATCGGTCTATATTCCTTTTAACCTGCTGTTTCAGGGCTTTCGTCTCGGTTTCGTAAAGGGCTGCCAGATCAGTATCAACCATCACTTTATATCCCCGGAATTCGAATATTAATGATTGATAATCAACCTTTATTAATTCTCCTGCCATTACGTTGGTTTTTAACCGGTCATACTTTGTGACCAGTTCATTAGAAAAACAAATACCTGTTTGTAGCGTTTTGGCTAAAAAGCGTTGTCATCCCGTCGGGTGGCTATGATTTTTAACCTTTAAGCAAAGTTTATTTGTTTTCTGCAATTTATTTTCCTAAACCTAGATATTCAGCCTCAACTTTTTTAGTCTTCATTTCAGGTTTCATTTCTGTTTTTCAAACCAAAGATTTCTTACTCTTCCATTTGAAACATAAATTCCAGTCACTTCCCCCTTTTTATTTCTTTTGTACTTGGTTATAGTCATAGGCCATTCACTTTCCAAAACATTATTTTTTAAAACTTTCATTTTAAATTCTCCATGACGAGCATGATGACAAAATAAGGTGTCATTTTCTAAATACATATTATATGTTGTTTCAAGTTCTTGACTATAAAATTCACCGGTATATGATAGCAAATCTTTTGTAGTCAAAGTCCGTGATTCAAAACCCTGAAAAATAGATGGTTCGCCATTGTTCACTGTAACAATCATAGATTTTAGCTTTCCATTAATTGTAAACTTAATTTTAAGATCTGCATCGGTAGTAAGCATTTGGAACTCATCATTTCCAATAGGAACAATAGGACTTTCACTAGTGGAAGATCTGAAATATCTCAAGGTATCATTCCTTAAATATATTTTTCGTGCATAACTATCTTTATCATTCAAGTAGCTAGACTCATATTTTTTTAATTCATCATTCGAAAGATAAATCTGTTTTAATGAATCATTCTTTTTCACAGGCTCACTATTGTCAGCATCTAATTTTGTTAAGAGAATTTCATGAATTTGATTCGCTTTTGAGCCAGATGATGAAGCAGAGAAATTAGTTAACACAACAATACTCAATTTTTTATCAGGATAGGTGCCAGCATAAGTTCTAAAACCGCCAATTGCTCCACTATGTTGAATTAAATCATTACCTAAGTGTTTATCTATGAATAGTCCGAAAGCATAATTATTATCAGATCCGTCATTTAATTTATCCAAAGTTTTCATTAATTTAAATGCTTCTTCCCAATTGGTCTGTGGAGCATAAAAATTACTCAACCACTTAAGTAAATCATTTGTTGTGGAATGTATATTTCCAGATCCAACATATCCCCAATATTCTACCGCCCTCAGATAATTTCCGTCTATACTTTTATTATAAGATGTGGCATTATTTGTCACAACTCTATTGTATTTGTCTTCTACGTAGGTATGATTCATTCCTAAAGGCTCGAATATATTTTTCTTTATCCACGTTGGAAATTTTTCGGCAGTAACTTTTTCTATAATTTTGACCATCAACATATAACCCGTATTACAGTACATAAATTCAGATCCTGGTTTGAAATTTAAATCCCTTTGCATATTCATAAATCTATAAAGATCTTCATTGGTTCTGGAATCGTCAGCTCTCCATCCTGCCAGTCCAAGCATTGCATGCAAACTTCTTAATCCACTCGTATGATGAAGCATCTGACGAATTGTAATCTTCTCCCCGAAATCTGGTAATTCAGGTAAATATTTTCTTATGTCATCATCTATTGATAACTTTCCTTGTATATGGAGTAAGACAATTCCCATTGCTGTGAATTGTTTCGAAACAGATGCTATATTGAAGATGGTTTCAGTTGAATTAGGTGCCAGATATTCTAAACTGGCTAGTCCATAAGATCGTGAGAAAACAATCTTGTCGTTTTTCATAACACCGATAGACCCTCCCGGATGATTCGGTTTGTTCCAATCAATAAAGAGACTATCTATTTGATTAATCTGTTTTTTACTTATCTGAGCATTTCCATTTAACGTAATAATAAGTGGAATAAGTAAAACTAAATATTTAAGATTCATATGTTTATTATTAGTTTGGTGATTTTTAATTTTCAATCTAACAGGTTGCTCTATGGCTTTTTGGTTAATGTAAACTCTATTATTTTAGGTTTATAATTAATTCAAATATCCATTTTACTAATAGATATACACCACGTTGCCAACAAACGAAGAGCACTCGTTGTACATAGTTAGTTTGTTTTTGGAGGATTTAAATGTTCATCAAAATATCCAAAATATTCGGATTCAACTCTTTTCATAATATCAAAGCCATTATCTCCATTTGTAAGCATAATGATACCACGTTTAGATTCTAGCAGAAGTACAACTTTTGTGCAAACTCCTGGATCATGACCAGTATGTGTTAATGCAGCTTCGCCTTTGTAATAATCTTGTTTTATATACCAACATAAGCCATAAGCAACATTTTCTCTAACTATTACTTGTGGTCTGATCATATCATTATATACATCTTCTGTTAATCCAGTTCCTTTCATCACATTTACAGCAAATAATCCGTAGTCTAAAATGGTAGTAAGAACATTATCTGAAGCTAAAGCATTTTTTATTCTTTTAATTGAGTTATAGGGTTCACCCTCTTTATTGTATTGTACAGCATATCGCGACTTATGGAAGTCTTCATCCCATAGAAATCTACTATCATTCATCCCGTAAGGCTTAAATATGAGAGAATCTACCAGTTCTTCAAAGGGTTTGTTAAACTTTTGTTCTATAGCAAGTCTGAGATATTCAAAACCTTCTCCAGAGTAACTACATTGCGTTCCTGGTTTAAAATTGAAAGTTAATTTATTCAATTTATTCATCCACCTCCAATTATCAAAGCCTGTTTGGTGCGTTAATACATGACGTGTAGTAAGTATTTTAAGGTAAGGATTATCTTTTACATCTGGGTCAACCCAGTAATGATAAAGAGGTTCATCTAAATCCCAATCGCCATTGCTAACTAATGTAAGTGTTAATAATGCTGAAATGGGTTTAGTTAAGGAAGCTATATTGAAGATTGCGTTGTAAGGAGCAGGAGTGTCTTTTTTAAGCTCCCCATACACTCTAATTTGACGCAATTCTCCATCTTCAATGATCCCGATCCCTAAAGCTGGAACATTTTTTTCAAGCATTAATTTTTCTATCTCTTCTTTAAAACTTGTGGGTTTTAATATTGCTTGCTGTGCAAACAAACCATTTTGAGCAATGATTAAAACAATTAATAACATAATAACCTTATTTCTTCTTTTCATAATTTATTATTTAAATTTGATTCAAAGACGAAATAAAAATCAAATTGTTGTACATAAGTAAATTTTGTTTAATGATTGTGGAAACCAATTTGGTTTCTATTAACTATACTAAGTGTATATATACCTCCAAAATAGAGTTGTATGTACAATTTTTTTATTCCTATCCATTATAAAGCGACCTCAAAGGGTGGTAAATATATTATAGTTTTTATTAAATATTTATTTGCCTTTCTGCATACCATAATTGCCTTCAATTAAATATCAAACCGTCTTTCTGTATATTAAAAAATAGCCGATAAAATCAAAAATATGCTAAACAATATTATTTAGTGAAAACTATTTAGATTTAGAATTGTACAAGTTACAAATAGTTATGTAAATGAAGAAAAAACTATCTGTATTTTTGACTAAAGAAAAGTGTATTTTACCTGAAAAGACTATTGTTCAGCTACTTCACGCAGGATAAAACTAGAAATTATTGTATTTTTCTCTGTAGATTAAAAGGTTACTAAATAGCTAATTATGGTTTAGCCCAACAAGATTTAATAACCAGTTTGACGTTTCTTGAATAAACCAGAATCAAATGAAAAAACAGGAAAGTCTTGAAATTTTTGCCTTTGGCAACAAAACTTTTTTATTTCATATACCTTATGTAAACAAGCTTCCAACGGTACAGGTCTGTAAAAAAGGAGATAATATATAAATAACTAAGAAAATCGGAGTAAACCTAAGTAAAGAGATTCTACACTACGTTTGAATTGCTCAACTTAGGTTAAAAAAAGTCCGGAATTCCTTATCCGGGCTTTGTAGCGAGACCGGGACTTGAACCCGGGACCTCTTGATTATGAATCAAACGCTCTAACCAGCTGAGCTACCTCGCCATTATTTTATTTTTATTTGCGGTTGCAAATATAATGTTTCGTTGCAAATTTTTCAACTAATTGTCTCTAAATAGCTTTAGATACATAATACCTCTAATACAGAGGGCGTTATTACTATAGTTATTTGTTAAAAACTATAATCCGTTTTTAATCACAAAAATAGTGGTTTTTATATTTTTTTGTATATATTGCCACAACGCCTTTCTTGTAAATAAACATCCAGGCACTATGAAAAAACAATTTGAACTTGAATATATAATCAACTCCTCCCCCAGGGTACTATACAGCCGCCTTAGCTCTGCAAGCGGGTTATCCGAATGGTTTGCCGATAATGTTACTGTTAGAGGAAAAATATTTACCTTCATATGGGAAGGGACAGAACAAAATGCAGAACTCTTAGGTAGAAAAGATAATAAATTTGCCAAATTCCACTGGGTGGACGATGAAGATGAAAACAGTTATTTTGAATTCAAAATAAATAAAGACGAGATCACCGGAGATGTAGCACTGCTGATAACCGATTTTGCAGAAGAGGATG
>JAUWPX010000142.1 GCA_030611395.1 Bacteroidota bacterium
ACAAATCTCAATACTTAATGTTATTTTTTTAAGTATTTATTAGGAAAAAGTACAGTTTTTTATAAGTCTAAAATAATTGTTATAACAAATATACATAATAATTCATTTATTTTAATACAAAAAAAATACAACATGAAATTATTTTTATAATAAGTTCAGAACTTCTGAAATTATGAATCCTGCTCGCAATTGGGCAGGATTTTTTTAATTTCCGAAAATCATTTTGGACAGAGGTGATTTAGATAGGTATTTATTCTATTATATATTTCTCTTTGTGCCTTATTTTTTTGGTTCAATACTATAAATATTTGACGACCGGTTAATCACTCTTCAAGAAAAGCAATATTTCGTTTAAGGCCTGAGAATCCGGCTCTTTTTACCGCAGTGCCGGAAAACAATTTGTTATATCTCTTTTCATCCAGTTTATTCCAGTCATTCCCCGTCATTTCTAACATTTCCTTTTGGGGTTTAAAATCAGGTTCAATAGTAGTTTCTACCTCCTCGTTCCAGGGACATATATTCTGACAAATATCACAGCCAAACACCCAATTTCCCATTTTCCCTTTTAGGCTATTGTCTATTTCTCCCCTATTCTCTATGGTATGATATGAAATACACCGGTTAGCATCTATCACCCTATCGGCAACAATTGCATTGGTAGGACATGCATCAATACACTTTGTGCAATTACCACAATAATCTTTTGCAGGATTATCATACTCCAGATCAAGATCAATAATCAGTTCACCAATAAAAATAAATGAACCATATTTTCTGTTTATCAGGTTTGAATTTTTCCCGATCCATCCCAAACCACTCCGTGCAGCCCATGCTCTTTCCAGGACAGGAGCCGAATCAACGAAAAACCGTCCTGTTACAGTTTTCTCACACTCGCTGATAATTTCAAGTAATTTTTTCAATTTTCCCTTAACACCCTTATGGTAATCACGACCATAGGCATACTTTGAAATTTGCGGAATTTTATTATCATTCTTAACTTCAGGCTGATAATAATTAAGAATAACAGAAATAACCGATCTGGCTCCGGGCACCAATTTTGCGGGATCTGTTCTTTTATCAAAATGCCCCTTCATGTAACTCATTCCTGCGTGCATATTATTATTAAGCCAGCCGGTAAGATGTACAGCATTTTTTTCAAGAAACCCGGCAGGAGCAATACCACAATCCTGAAACCCCAGTTTTTTTGCCTCTGCTTTTATCAAAAAGGTGATCTATGCCTTCCTTTTCATATTATTATGATTTACTCCCTCTACAAAAACCCCAGTTCCAGTTTTGCCTCTTCAGACATCATATTTTTGTCCCACGGAGGGTCAAAGGTCAGTGTAATATCAACATCTTTTACACCTGTAATGCTGCCAACCATATTTCGCACATCGGCAATTAAATCATCTGCCATCGGACAGTTTGGGGCAGTCAGTGTCATGGTTATCCGGGCAACTTTATTTTCATCAAATGTTATTTCATATATTAGTCCGAGATCATAAACATTTACAGGAATCTCAGGATCAAAAACAGTTTTGAGTGCTTTTAATATTTGAGCTTCCATCATCAGGAAATCATTTTCTTCAGCCATAATATCGGAATTAATTATTTTCTTCTCTTCTCTTCTTCGCCCCGTCGCCTAGTCGCCCCGTCGCCCCGTCGAAAGCAACTCATCTCTCATTTCTCATTACTCATCTCTTACAAAAAAAGCCAGTCCGTAAAGCTTCATTTGCTTCATCATTGCCAGCAGTCCGTTCGATCTGGTAGGTGACAGATTTTCTTTGAGCCCTATCCGGTCAATAAAATAGAGATCAGCATCTTTTATCTCCTCCGGTTTCCGCCCCGACATTACTTTTACCAGCAAAGCAACTATACCTTTGGTAATAATCGCATCACTATCTGCAGTGAACTTAACACTCCCATTATCCAATTCTGCATGAAGCCATACTTTCGACTGGCATCCTTCGATAAGATATTCATTATTCTTATGTTTCGGGTTAAGTGGCTCAAGCTGGTTACCCAATTCAATCAGGTAGTTATACTTATCCATCCACTCATCAAAAAGCTCAAAATCATCAATAATCTCGTCCTGAATTTCGTTTAGTGTCATACTCCTCATCCTAACATTTGTTTCACTTTCAACAGGGCATCATATAATCTATCAATCTCCTCCTTTGTATTATAGAACGCCAGTGAAGCCCTGATGGTTCCGTCAATCCCAAAATGGTCCATGACCGGCTGGGCACAATGTGTCCCTGTCCTCACAGCTATACCAAGCTTGTCAATGATCATGCCGGCATCATACTGATGTATTCCTTCAATAAGGAAAGAAAGAATACTGATCTTATTCGCTGATGTACCATAAAATTTCAATCCTTCAACCTCACTTAACCTCTTGTTTGCATACCCGGATAACTCACTCTCGTATTCTTCTATTTCCTCTCTCCCTGTTTCTGAAAGATAATCGAGTGCTGCAGCCAGTCCTATGGCTCCAACATAGTTTATAGTACCTGCTTCGAACTTAAAAGGAAGATCGTTATAGATGGTTTTTTCGAATGTTACATTTTTTATCATATCACCACCTCCCTGGTAAGGAGGCATCTCTTCAAGCCATTTCTCTTTTCCATAAAGAACTCCTATTCCGGTAGGTCCATAGATCTTATGTCCTGAGAATACGAAGAAATCACAATCGAGATCACGTACATCAACTACTCCATGCTGAACTGACTGAGCCCCGTCAACCATAACAGGAACATTATTAGCATGGGCTGTTTTGATCATTTCCTTTACCGGATTAATGGTACCCAGTGCATTTGAAACATGTGTCATAGCGAGTATCCTGGTTTTCGGAGTAAACATTTTTTCAAAACCATCAAGAAGCAGATCCCCGTTATCATTGATAGGAACGATCTTCAACTTACATCCTTTCCTGTCACAAAGCATTTGCCAGGGAACAATATTAGCGTGATGTTCCATTTCTGTGAGGATGATCTCATCTCCTGCTTTTATATACTTTTCGCCAAATGAGAAAGCCACACTGTTAATTGAAGCTGTTGTACCGGCGGTAAAAATAATCTCGTGATTTTGTTCCGCGTTGATGAATTCTTTTACTCTGTTCCTTGCAGATTCAAATTCGGCAGTGGCCTGTTCGCTAAGGAAATGTACTCCTCTATGGATACTACTGTTACTATATGAATAAAAACTGCTTATTTTCTCAATTACCGCCCGAGGTTTTTGTGAGGTAGCCCCGTTATCCAGGTATATCAATGAATTTCCGTAAACTTTCTTTTGCAGGATAGGAAAATCTTTCCTTATTTTTTCGATGTCAAACATATTTTAATTAATAACATTTCATTGCACAATTATCACACGGGGACAATTCACCTTTAAGTCTTTTTTCCACCAGGTCATCAATTCTTTTAAGCAGGGCTTCTGCCTTAACATTCCCAATAACCTCATGAGCAAAGGCAAACATCATGATAAGCCTTGCTTCCTTTTCAGGAATACCTCTTGCGCGCATATAAAACAAAGCTTCTTCATCAAGCTGCCCCACCGTTGCACCATGACTGCATTTCACATCATCGGCATAGATTTCCAATTGCGGTTTGGTATATATTTTAGCATCATCAGTAAGTAAAATATTATTGTTAGCCTGGAATGCACGTGTTTTTTGTGAGTCTTTTCTGACAAGTATCCTGCCATTGAAAGCCCCTGTGGCAGAATCATCCAATACCCCTTTATAAAGCTGGTTGCTAATGCAGTTTGGTTTTGCATGATCGATATAGGTGTAATTATCTACATGTTGTTTCTTGTCGACCAGGTAGAGACCATATGAATTGTTCTCTGCTCCCTCACCATTGAGTAATACATTAACACTATTCCTCACAACTCCTCCATGAAGTGTCATGATGTTTGAAGACATGTTACTGTTCGCTTCCTGGTTAACAAAGATATGCGATAACTGTACTGCACTATTATGCTCATTCTGCACCCTAACATAATCGAAAGAAGCATTTTCGGCTGTATATATTTCAGTAACTGAATTTGTCAGAAATTTATAAGGAGTCATGGCATGATCACAAATAATAACTCCGGCCTCTGCATTTTCTTCAACGACGATCAGATTCCGGTGCTGCACCATAATATCCTCTTTAGCCATCACCAGATTTACAATCTGAATAGGTTTTTTATAAACACAACCTTCCGGCACATAAAGGAATATTCCATCCTGTGCAAATGCCGAATTAAGCGCCACCAGTCCATCCTTGTGGAATGCATATTTACCATAATGTTTTTCAAAAAGCTCAGGATATTCATGTGATGCAGCAGCAAGACTCCCGATGATGATTCCTGATGGCAGTTCCTTTAAAAAATTTCCGTTTTTCTTATCAAAGAATCCGTTAACTAAAAGAACCACATGGGCATCCAGGGTAGGGATATCACACTGGAATACACTAGCCAGATTAAACTCCATCCTTTGTGGCTCCAGGTATTTTCGATAGTTTTTTTGGAAAAGAGGCTGTAAAGAGGTATGGATACCGAGTCTTTCAAAATCTCTTATACCGGACTTCCTGACCTTATTTACCGGGGCAGAAGTTTTTGCTTCAAACATACTTCTGTTTTCCTTATAGAGGTCAATAAATTCGCGTTCAATATCCGATACAACCATTTTGTTTTGCATTTCGTCCTTTTCTCTTCAGTATTAAACCAAATCAGTTATCATTTACCTGGTTTTTTATCCATTCATAACCCTTCTCCTCAAGCTCAAGTGCCAGCTCTTTACCACCCGATTTTACTATTCTGCCATCAAACAATACATGCACATAATCAGGAATAATATAATCAAGTAGCCGTTGGTAGTGGGTAATAACAATGGTGGCATTATCTTTTCTCTTCAGTTTATTAATACCGTTTGCCACTATCTTCAGGGCATCAATATCGAGTCCTGAATCTGTTTCATCCAGGATAGCAAGTTTA
>JAUWPX010000394.1 GCA_030611395.1 Bacteroidota bacterium
AAGGGTGATCCCGGTGGCTGAAATGATGCACAATAAACCTTCCGGGTCAAAACTTCCACCATGTAAACGTCCCGGTAGCAACATACGGTCAATATACCCGTTGATACAACCTTCAGGGGTCAGGACACCTGCTCCAATACCGGGAACATTAATAAAAAGTTGAATAATACCGTATCCAACAAGGATACCCGCGACCCATATAATTAATGATTGGAATTTTTTTACATTTAATACTATCAGTGATGCAAAGAAGTAAGCGAAACCAATTTGACCGAGAACGCTGGCATACCTCATGTTTTCAAAATCAAACTGAAGAAAACCGTTATAAACAAATCCTAAAACTACGAGAAGTATAAGTCTGCGGGTAACTTTTTTGTAGAGTGTAGATTTTGGAACTCCTTTTTCCCGTTTTGCCAGAAGCGCATAAGGAATTGCAACACCTGCAATGAACATAAATAGCGGAAATACAAGATCCCATGAGGCAAATCCTTCCCATTCAACATGTTCAAGCTGGTGAGAAATAGCTTTAAAAAATCCCCAGTTTGTAAATTTTGCCAGTTCGGCAAAAAGATATGCACCGCCTGTTATCCAGAACATGTCAAAACCCCGGAGAATGTCAAGGGAATAAAGTCGTTCGGAAGTAATGTCTGATTTTATTTCTGTTTTCATAGATAGAATGTGGTTTAAATTAAATTCAATAAAGCTAATATTTTATTCATAATTCATCCGTTAAATGAACAAAATATTTTTTAACCCAAAAAGGGAAAGCACTACAATAAGAAATGGTGGAGGCATCAGGATTAGCCTATTACCAGACTCTTAATAATATCTCGTCCAAAGACATTGAAAAATGCTTGGCAATCCTGAAACAGATGATAAAAAAACAAATATGAAAAAACCAATCTGAATTTCTTATGCAAATAATTCACTTTTAACTTTTTACTTTTTACTTTTATCTTCACCATGAATAATGCAGGTTAGGTATTGCTAATTAAATTCATATCTTTAAAAAAAACTCACTATGTGGAAGGATAAAGTAGTAGTTATTACGGGTTCCAGTATTGGCATTGGGCGCAGGTTAGCAATTGAAATTGGCAAAGGGGGGGGCAAAGTTGTTATAAACGCGAGGAATAAAAACAGGCTAAATAAAACCTGTGAGGATTTGAAAACGCAAGGCTTTAATATATCTGCCTGTCCTGGTGATATTTCTAAATATGAGGATTGTGTCAAAATCATTGAATATTCCATTAAGATTTATGGCAAACTTGACGTCCTTATCAACAATGCCGGGATAAATGCCGAAGGTACTCTTGAAGAGATTAATCCCGATATCTTCAGACAGGTAATGGGTGTGCTTTTCCTTGGTTCGGTTTATATGTCCAAAGCAGCTATACCATATATCAAAAAAACCAAAGGCAGTATTTTGTTTGTGGGCAGCCTTGCAGGAATTCATGGTTTTGGTAACTACTCTGCTTATTGCAGCTCAAAAATGGCTCTTACTGCACTCACCGAGTCATTAAGAATGGAAATGCACAAAACCGGTGTTCATATTGGATTAGCCTATGTAGGTTTTACTGAAAATGATCCTGAAAAAACATTAATGAATAAAGATGGACTTATTATGCCACACCCTCCAAGAACAATGGCTAAGCAGAAGTCAGTTACAAAGGTAGCTCATCAATTGATGCGAATGATTGAGCGCCGGGAATCGAAATCAGCTTTTACTCTGCTTGGAAAACTAAATGCTATTGTAAACCGCATTTCACCGTTTATTGTACATCGAATTCTTTTGATTTCATATAAAAAGGGTCAATATTAAACAATTTAATTCACTGGTGTCCGGTAAA
>JAUWPX010000036.1 GCA_030611395.1 Bacteroidota bacterium
TTCCCTGTTAATATAAATCGAGTTTGCCTGAGCTTTTGGTGTAATAATAATTTCATTTATGTTAACATGATCGGGACGGTTTAAAACAAACCAGATTACATCTGCTACATCTTCGCCCGAGAGAGGTTTAATTCCTTTATAAGGCATTGCGGCTTTTTCCCGGTCACCTTTAAACCTTACAAGCGAGAATTCGGTTTCAACCATTCCGGGGTTTACTGAAGTTACTTTTATACCCTCTTCAAGGAGGTCAATTCGCATGGCTTTGTTAATTGCATCAACAGCATGTTTTGTTGCGCAATATACATTGCCTTTTAGATAAACCTCTTTACCTGCTGTAGAAGAGATATTGACAATATGTCCCCGGCTTCTTTCAATCATCAATGGGATCACTGCTTTGGAGATGTAGAGAAGACCTTTTACGTTAGTATCAATCATGGCCTCCCAGTCATCGATATCAGCATTCTGAAATGTATCCAGTCCTGCAGCAAGACCAGCGTTATTAACAAGTATATCAATCTGTTTCCAATTGTCCGGAAGCTCTTTTATCTGTTTAAATACTTCAGCCTGATCCCTGATATCGAAAACAAGTTCAAGGACTTCAACATTAAATTGTGATCTGAGTTTTTTTCCAAGTTCGTTAAGAAGGACCTTCCTGCGTCCGGTAATAATAATATCGATTTTATTTTGAGCCAGTCTGGTTGCTGTTGCTTTACCAATACCTGATGTTGCACCGGTGATAAGTGCTGTTTTTTTCATATTTGATAATTTTTACCGGCGTAAAATTAGAAAAAAAGGTGAAGCGAAAATATTTTTATTGCTTTTTTGCCAATTGCCCATTGCCAATTGCCCATTGCCAACTGCCCATTGCCAACTGCCCATTGCCGACTGAAGACTGCCGACTGATTAATTCCCTTTTACTATATTTGAATATTATTTACTGACCAGTTAATTTGTTTTTCTAAAACGAAGTGGCAAAGCCTTATATAGAATCCGGAGGAAATAAAAAGGACCAGGTTTCCAGGATGTTCGATAATATTGCCTGGCGTTATGATTTTTTAAATCATTTCCTTTCTTTTGGAATTGATCGCAGGTGGAGGAAAAGAGCAATTCATATCCTTTCTCAGGTTTCGCATGAAACGATACTTGATGTAGCTTGTGGAACAGGTGATTTATCAATAGAAGCGTTAAAGCTAAAACCCCGGAAAATAATTGGGGTAGACATATCTGAGGGTATGCTTGCGAAAGGGAGAGAAAAGCTGGTAAGAAAAAACCTTGAAAAATCAATAACACTTGTTCATGGCGATTCGGAAGCATTACAGTTTGATGATGAGACGTTTGATGCTGCAATGGTAGCTTTTGGGGTACGGAATTTCGAAGATATGAATCAAGGTCTTGCTGAAATATTAAGAGTACTTAAACCGGGTGGACTATTAATTGTTTTAGAATTTTCAAAACCACAGAGTCTGTTTTTTAAGAAAATATTTAATTTTTATTTTTTCCGGATTTTACCGTTTATAGGAAGCCTGTTTTCAAAGGATGCATCGGCATACAGTTATCTGCCGGAATCAGTAAATACTTTTCCTGACAGGATTGATTTTCTTGATATTATGAGGAAGGTTGGCTTTACTGATACCTGTTTTGAAGAGTTAACAATGGGGATTGCATGTTTGTACTATGGAAAAAAGGAGCTGTTTGCAAAATAATTCCACGATACTTTTAGTTTAATTAAGAAGTGCATAGATATCTTTTCATATTGTTATTATTGTGTCCTGCAATTCTTTTTGCACAAAAAAAGAAAGTACGGCACGATCCTGTATATGACAAAAAGCCGGTACATTTTGGTTTTACGGTTGGGTTAAACACTATGGATTTTAACGTTACCCTATCTGATAAGTTCCATGATTCAGGATTCGAATATGATTCATTATATGCTGATGTAAGCCGGTTAAGTCCGGGTTTTAACGTGGGAATAGTATCAAATTTTAAATTGAACGACTATTTTGATCTTCGTATTCTTCCGGGAATTACTTTTGGACAAAGAACAATCTCTTACCATAAGAACAAGATATTCCATGATGATAACAGGATTGAGTCATCGTTCCTGGAGTTCCCGATGATAATAAAATACAAGTCAAGACGAATAAATAATTTCAGACCATACCTTGTAGGGGGTGCAAATTACCGAATAGATCTGGCAGCCAGAAAAGAATATGACGATAAGGATAAAGTTTATCTGAGATTAAGAAAATCTGATATATATTATGAGGTTGGTTTTGGTATTGACTTTTACAATAAATATTTTAAATTTTCCACCGAACTAAAATTTGCAGTGGGAATGCTTGATGTTCTTGTACATGACCCCAGGGGTAGTAGTTCCCCGCAATTTGTAACAGCCATTGACAAACTACAGTCAAATCTCTGGCTTTTATCCTTTCATTTCGAATAACCCCTGGTTTTACGCCTGAATTCTGAGCAGATTATTGCTGCTGCCATTGATACATTAAGTGAATTTATACCTTCTGAAGTATCAGAAAAACAGGGAATTTTTATTTTCTGTGTAATATATTTCTCAAGAGAAGAACTTATTCCGGCAGACTCATTTCCAAGCAGTATTATTCCATTTGCACTTAGATCACAATCATAAACCGGTTTACCGTCAAGAGAAGCACCATATACAGGGAAATTGCTATCAGATATCCTGTTCATAAAATCAAACAAATTATTATGAAACACTTTTACCCGGAGAATTGCACCCATACTAGCCTGGATAACTTTTTGATTAAAGACATCAACACTATCCGGTGAACAGATAATATTACTGATCCCAAACCATGCAGCAGTACGAATAATTGTCCCGAGATTCCCAGGGTCTTGTATTGTCTCAAGAACGAGAGTGAGATTATTCAGTATTTCATTCCAGTTTATCAGGAATTCCGGTTTATTAACAATAGCAAGAACATTATGAGGGGTTCTTAGTGAACTTATTTTCTTTAATTCATTATTCTCTACATCAATGATCTCTTTAATATTTTGCAAAGCATTCTCTGGAAGTGTTTTTGTCCATCTGGTTTGGGCAACCAGCAAATTTATTTTCCAGCCGGCGTTCATAAACTCACGTACAACTTTATCGCCTTCGATAATAAATTGCCCTGATTCATCCCTGGATTTCTTATTATCCAGTGATTTGATAAATTTTATCTTGTTGTTACTTAACATAAATGATATTATGAGTGAATCAGATTAATAGTCCTGATTAATCCAAATTTCAAATATTAACCCGACGTTGCAAAGTAATAAAATTTTGTAGTTCATAATAATTATATTTGCCTTCGAAAAGGAGAACGTTAACTACAAGTTTTGAGAATTCGCCGACCAAATAGAAACATTTCAGCATTATACAGCCGGTATATAATCGGTTTTACACTCATTGTTTTTGTATCGTGTAATTCAACTAAATACATACCTGAGAATAAGACCCTTCTTGATAGAAATTCTATTCAGTTTGATCAAAAAGCAAAAAGTATCAGTAAAAGTGATTTTAAATATTATATAAAGCAAAAGCCTAATAAAAGGATCCTTGGATTTCGATTTCATCTTGGATTATATAATTTGTCCAATCCGGAGAAAGAAAAATGGCCTCATAAATGGTTACGTACTATTGGTGAAGAGCCTGTGGTATTTGATGAATTTCAAACCGGTAAATCCAGCAGGGATATTGAATCCTTCCTTGTTCATAAGGGATACTTCAATGCTACTGTGAATGATACGGTTTTTACTAAAAAGAAAAAAACACGGGTTCATTTTCAGGTTCGTTCCGGTATCCCATTTAAAATCAGGAAAATAAATTATCAGATCGAAGATACGGCAATTGCTGAAATTATACTGGCGGATACAATTTCATCAGTCATCCGGACGGGACAAAAGTATGATGTTGATAATCTTCAGCAGGAAAGGTTAAGAATTGAACGACTAATTAGAAACAATGGATATTATAATTTTTCGAAAGAAAATATTTCTTTTCAGGCTGACAGTACCGTGGATGATTTTCGACTTGATCTTACTTTGGTAATAAGTAAGTTTCGTATACAAACAGCATCAAACCGGATTCTGAATGTCCCTCATCGAAAATACAAAATAAACAATGTTTTTATTTACCCCGGTTTTGATCCGAAATCAGCACTTGCTGATCCGGGTAAGTATTATCAGGATCTTGATACTTTTATTTATGACGGATTTAATTTGATGGGCATAGATAGTAACTTCCTGGTCAAACCCAAACGTATTCTTCAGTCGAATTATATTAAAGGGGGTCAATATTACGACCAGACAGATGTGGAACAAACCCGTTTACATTTGACCTCACTTGATGTTTACAGGTCTATCAATATTAATTTCAAAGAAGTTGAAAATGCAGGAAAGCAAGAGGAAAACTATTTACTGGATTGTTACATTCAATTGATACCCATTACCCTTCAGTCTTATACTATTGAGCTTGAAGGCACGAATTCGGCAGGAAATTTAGGTGGAGCGGTAAATTTATTATATAAGCAACGCAATTTGTTTAGAGGATCCGAAGTCCTTGATCTTAAATTGAAAGGTGCTTTTGAAACACTTACTGAAAAATCAGGCACTTTACAAAACACACTTGAGATGGGTGCAGAAGCAAGAATTAATTTTCCAAAATTTCTTTTCCCTTTCCTTGATGCCGAAAGATTTATTAAGAAATATAACCCTGAAACCTTTTTATCATTCGCTTATAATTATCAGAAAAGGCCTGTTTTTACCAGGACTATTGCAAATATTTCTTTTGGATATCACTGGCAATCATCAAAATACTCCTCGCATATTGTGAATCCGCTGGAAATTAATGCAGTGAAGTTGCCGGTTATTGATCCTGGCTTTGCTCAAAAACTTGATACTACTACTTATCTGGCGTATAGTTATAAAGATGTATTGATCACGGCTCTGAATTACAGCTATATTTTCAATAATCAAAATATTAAGAAGATATCAGATTTCATATTCTTTCGTCTTAACATGGAGTCTGCGGGAAATACATTATCCGGCTTCCTGAATGTTTCAAACCGGAAAATTGAGAATGAAAACTACAGTATTTTAGGATTGGAATATGCACAATACCTAAAAGGGGATATTGATTTTCGGTATCATCATTATACCAATAAGACTGATCAGCTTGTGTGCCGGGCTTTTTTGGGTGTTGGTTATCCATATGGTAATTCGCAGGCCATGCCATTCGAGAAGCAATATTTTAGTGGAGGGGCTAACGGTATTCGTGCGTGGCATGTCAGAGAGCTTGGTCCTGGCTCCTATGATCCGGGTGATATATCTTTTTATAATCAAACTGCTGATATAAAAATTGAAACGAATCTGGAATACAGGTTTAAACTTTTTTGGGTACTTGAGGGAGCCTTGTTTCTTGATGCCGGAAATATCTGGGCAATAAGGCAGGAAGATGAAAGACCGGGTTCTGTTTTTCAATGGGATAAATTCTATAATGATATTGCATTAGGTACCGGGTTTGGTGCAAGATTTGATTTCTCTTTCTTCATTTTCCGTCTTGATATGGGAATGAAGCTTAGGGATCCTTCTATTAATGATAGTAAAAAATGGGTTTGGACCAATGGAGGAGTAAATTTTAAGGATGATTTTACTCTGCATCTTGGAATTGGTTATCCGTTTTAACATTTTTAGATCATGAAATTTTAAATAATAATTCGTTTTTTGCAAATTTGTTGGCTTTTCAATTGATGATTTTTTTCAATATAATATTTAATATTTATGGATCATAAGGATTTACCATCACGGGATAGTTTTACCAGTAAATTTGGTGTGATTGCGGCAACTGCCGGTTCGGCAATCGGACTGGGGAATATCTGGCGTTTCCCCTATATTGCCGGAGAGAATGGGGGGGGGGCTTTTCTGGTTGTTTACCTGTTGTTTATTTTAGGAATTGGTATTCCGGTAATGATGTCTGAATTTATTATTGGCAGACGGGTACAACGAAATCCATATGGTGCATTTAAGAAACTGGCACCTGGTAAGCCATGGTTTCTCATTGGATTGATGGGTGTAGGAGCTGCTTTTATGATCCTGATTTTTTACAATACTGTGGCTGGATGGACCCTGGAATACATTTACCAGTCAGTTACTAATGCATTTGAAGGAAAAACTTCGGCAGAACTTACAACCATGTTTGATGGTTTCAGAGAAGGATCCGTCAGACCTTTGATATGGATGGTAGTATTTATGGCAATAACAGCCTGGATAGTTTTGGCAGGAGTTCAAAAAGGTATTGAGAAATATACTAAGGTTTTAATGCCAATCTTATTAGTATTGATAATTATACTGGCTATCAAAGCATTGACTTTGCCGGGTGCGTCAGAAGGATTATCTTTTTTGTTTAAGCCCGATTTTTCAAAAATCAATGGTAAAACTGTTTTGGAAGCACTTGGGCAGGCTTTTTTCTCATTAAGTATCGGTATGGGCACTCTTATTACCTATGGTTCATATATGAGAAGAAAAGATAATCTTGCAAATACGGCTCTGAGTGTTTCATTAGCCGATACTTTCGTTGCTATTCTTGCCGGTATTGCTATATTTCCTGCTGTTTTTGCATTTGGTATTGATCCTGCCTCTGAAGAAGGATTGGTGTTTATTGTCCTGCCGAAAATATTCCAGCAAATGTCCGGGGGATATATTTTCTCAATTATGTTTTTTATTCTTCTGACAGTGGCTGCTTTAACTTCGACCATATCAATACTTGAAGTAGTAGTTGCATATTTTGTTGAGGAATTGAAAATGGTGAGGAAAAAGGCTACCATACTTGCAGCAGTATCTATATCATCTGTTGGAATTTTTGCAGCTGCATCCTGGGGGTGGGCCTCTGACCTGACTTTGTTTGGCTTGAATGTTTTTCAATTAACAGACTTTGTGACAGTCAATATTTTATTACCGGTTGGAGGATTCTTCATTGTTATTTTTATTGGTTGGTTCCTCAAAACCAGAATTGCCGGGGACGAACTCTCAAATTCAGGAAGTTTTAAGATCAAGTACTTACCTGCTTTCATGTTTATTGTGAAGTTTATTGCTCCAATTGCAATTGCATTAGTGTTCTTATATAAACTTGGGATATTTGGGAATTAGGCATTTTCATTTGAATAGTATTAACCTTTTAATTACTTTGCGTAGCTATATTCTTAATTTGGCATTCTGACAACTGACTTAAATTTATGATCAGCAATTTTCTGAATCAATACTTTTCTTTCTCAAAAGCAGAAAAGAATGGAACCCTTGTATTGGTTGTCCTTATAATTCTTGTATTGGCGGGATATCTTATTTTACCAAAGATTATTGTTAACCGGTCAACCGACGTTACAGATTTTAAGAATGAGATTGAGGCATTTGAACAATTGATTAGTAGTGCAGAAGATGATGTTTTACCTTTGAAGAACATGGAGAAAACATTTGAAAACATGGACGATATTAAATTCTTTGAATTTGATCCGAATGATCTTTCGGTTGATAAGTGGAAGCATCTTGGCCTTTCTGAAAAAACAATAAACACTATCAGAAAATATTTAAAGAAGGGCGGTCGGTTTTATGAGCCCGAAGACCTTAAGAAGATATATGGTTTAAAGATGGATTGGTATAAACGGGCCGAGCCATACATAAAGATTCGGGAAATTGATGCCACGAATATAAAAACCGGTACATGGGTAATAGTCAATGATAAAAAAGCACCATTAATTGAGCTTAATTCAGCTGACTCTCTCTTACTTACAGACTTACGGGGTATTGGTCCGGTTTTAGCCGGAAGAATATTAAAGTACAGGAACCTGTTAGGGGGTTTTGTCAGGAAAGAACAACTGCTTGAAGTGTATGGATTACCGTATGAGACATTTGAAAATATTAGTCGGGCAGTTATTATTGACACAACCGGGATAACAAGAATTGACCTTAATAAAGCCGCTTTTTCAATATTAATCAGGCATCCTTATCTTGATGTTTATACAGTTAAGGGTATATTAAATTACAGAGATATTCAGGGAAATATTAAAGATGTTAACGAATTAAAAGACAACAGGATAATTCCGGAAGAAAGTTTCTCAAGGATCAAACCGTACCTTGTAGTGAGTATTGAGGAATCAAATTGATTTTTTTGTTATTTTTATTTGATTAGAGGAATAAAAATATTATATTTATTGGGTAAATGAGGTGAAGAAGGCATTTTAGTCACTTCTTTATTTAGCCACTGTTATTTTTAAAATTTTATTTATTTTTTTTGAAATCTGTTTGATAATGAGATATCAATTTATAAATTTGCGGCTCAGTTTTAAACAAAAAAAGTTAATATGATTGTAATACCAATAAAAGAAGGTGAAAATATAGAAAGGGCACTGAAGAAGTTCAAACGAAAATTTGAAAAAACCGGAGTAATAAGGGAGCTCAGGGACAGGCAAGCCTTTATGAAACCTTCGAAAAAGAAGCGTGAAGTTATGAAGAAAGCAGTATATAAACAAAAGATTCAGGAAGAAGAGGAATAGTAATATCCACTAACAGGAATGTATACTAAACGCTTTTAATTAGTGCTTGTCTATAATATTAAAATATTGAAACATCTTGAATATCGACCAATGATTGACGATATAGACGGACTCTAATAAATTTTATTTGGGGGGCCCCAATATATGAATTACAGGGAATCCTTTTTAGTGTATCTACAGCACGAAAAACGAAATTCTACAAATACCGTACAGTCCTATAGTATTGATTTGGATCAATTTATCAGGTATTGCAGATCGGTTCATAAAATCCTGAATCTTGATGAGGTTGATGTTAAGGTTGTTAGGGGCTGGGTTGTTCAGCTTATGGAAGAAGGTCTGGCTCCACGCTCGGTGAATCGAAAGTTAACTACGCTAAAAACATTTTACCAGTTCCTTATTAGAGAAGG
>JAUWPX010000199.1 GCA_030611395.1 Bacteroidota bacterium
AAGGGTCTTATTATGACTAAGTACCAGTACCGGGCGCTGAATTTGATCAATTACGTTTGCAACAGTGAATGTTTTTCCTGATCCTGTAACCCCAAGAAGAGTCTGGAATTTGGTGCCGCCGCGTAAGTCATTAACCAGTTCTGCAATAGCCTGTGGTTGATCACCGGTAGGTGAATAATCAGAAATTAATTCAAATTGCATAATAAGAAGTGCCTAAAGTACTTAAAGTGCCTAAAGTTATAAGTGACTAAAATTAATAGCCCTGGTACCCAGCACCCAGTACCAGCACCCAGTAACCAGTAACCAGTAACTCTTTAATCTTTCATCAAAACAACAAATACCGGCAGGTGATCACTAACTCCACCAAAATACATATCACCTCCGTATGTTTTATTCGGCGTAAGCATTCCAACTTTTGGGTTATCATACATCATCCATTTATCCTGATAAATAGTTCCGGATGTGAAATTACAATGATAGTTTTTCTTGTCGTTTATTACTTTTTGTGAAACGATTATCTGGTCAAGCATATTCCAGTTCCCCTTGTAACTGTAAGTGCCAATATTATTCAGGTTATGATTATTGTACATTAAATTGTAAAGTTCACGTGTATTGGCATTTTTCTGCTTATTATTAGCTTGAAGAATGGAGTGTAAACTCATATTGGTAGGCTCATCATTAAAATCGCCCATGATAATGATTTTTGCTTCCGGCTCAAAATTAAAAATAGAATCCACAACTTTTCTTAAAGTCACTGCAGAATATATTCGTTTTGGTTCCGTGACTTGTTGTCCTTCTGATCTTGATTTCCAGTGATTCACAAAAAAATGGAATATTTCATTTTTCCCTGTTTTCCCTTTAACATAAAGAATGTTTCTTCCCTGAGATGCAGTATCAAATTTAAAATGCACAGGAATTGATCTATGAGAGAGATATTGGAATTCATCTTTGCGGTATAGCAGTGCTACATCAATTCCACGTTTATCCTCACTATCTTCATGAACAATTTCGTAGTTTCCCTTCTTTAATTTACCGGTGGTTATCACCTCTTCAAGTACCTTCTTGTTTTCGACTTCGCATAGTCCGATAACCTCCGGCAATTCCCTGGAATTTATCGAGTGAAAAACAGTGGACAGGTCCTTTAATTTTTTCAAGTACTTTTCACTATCCCATTTTTTACTGCCTTCTGGTGTAAACTCATCGTCTTCAGTATTAGGATCATTCTCGGTATCAAACAGATTCTCAACATTATAAAAAACAACTGTAAACATTTTATCAGTAGGTGTGTGCTGTGGATAAATACAATAAGTGACAAATGACAGTATCAGGATACTGGTTAATAATCGCATAGCTTTAGTGTTTACGTGTAACTTCATTATTTTACTGCCGACTGTTGACTGATTTTGCTTACAAATATAGTTTTTACAACACTAAATCTTATTAAAACCGGTCGAACATTTGAAATATTGAAATTATTATTTATATTTAGACAAATGTAAATATGTTTTTTTTAGTTATAATATTGGTTTTTCAATGTTAATCGACTTATTCAATTTCCTTTATATCTTTGTTTTTCAAAATAATTTATCATGAATAAAATGAAAACCATAAAATTTGAGGTTAGGAATAATATTGCCACCATTACTATGAACCGGCCCGAAGCTTTAAATGCATTAAATAATGATTTCTTTAGTGATATGGAGCTATTGCTCAATAATATCCGTGAAGATAATGAGATAAGAATACTGGTTATTACAGGTGAGGGAAAAGCATTTGTTGCCGGAGCTGATATTGCCGAAATGGTTGGCATGGATAAAGCTAAGGCGGAAAAATTTTCTTCCCGGGGGCAGGATGTTTTTCTTGGACTGGAAAAACTAAATGTTCCGGTTATTGCTGCAGTTAACGGGTATGCACTGGGTGGTGGTTGTGAATTAGCAATGGCTTGTGATATCCGGTTTGCCAGTAGCAAGGCAAAGTTTGGTCAGCCGGAAGTAAGTCTTGGTCTGATCCCTGGTTTTGCAGGAACACAACGGTTGCCTCGTCTTGTGGGTCTTGGTAATGCACTTAATTTGCTGCTTACCGCCGATCAGATTTCTGCAGATGAAGCTTTTAGAATTGGTCTGGTTCAAAAAGTCACTGAACCGGAGCAGCTTATGGAAGAAGTATATAAATTGGCTGAAAGAATACTTTCAAAAGGACCTCGTTCAGTATCACTAATTAAGAAGGTGGTACATATTGGATTAAACCTTGACTTTGCTAAAGCCACCAGGCTTGAAAGTCGTGAATTTGGATCATTGTTTGGCAATGAAGGTACAGAAGGGATGAAGGCATTTCTTGAAAAGAGAAAACCTGAATGGTGAATGGAATAAAAGGTGAGTAAGGTGAGTAAGGTGAGTAAGGTGAGTAAATGGGAAGAGAAGAAGTTATAACTTTATAGACTTTAGGCTCTTCTTTATTTAATAATTTATCAATTAACATATTGCATATGGCTTACGAAAATCAATTTAAGAAAGTAGCTGTTCTTGGGGCAGCTGGTAAAATGGGGAGTGGCATCTTGTTATTAACTGCCATTGAGATGGCTAAAATTAAATTCCAACAGGATGATCCGGAAAATGATTTTACTCTTTACGCAATGGATATTTCCGACGAAGGATTAAAGGGGGTAATGAAGTATATAGAAAAACAGGTAAGAAAGAACGGTGAAAGAAATTTTGAACAGGTTAAAGGTTATTATACCGGCAATGACCAGGAAATGGCTGAAGAAGATCTGCTCGAAAAATATGTATCTGATGTAACAAAGCTAATTAAACCTGTTACATATTTAGGATCGTTGATGAATGTTGATACTGTGTTTGAGGCAGTTAGTGAAAATATAGGTTTGAAAGTTAAATTATTAGCTGAGATTGAGAATTATAATCCCGGACGTGTATGGTATCTTACAAATACTTCATCTATTCCGATTAAGGAACTTGATGAAGCAGCCGGACTTTATGGGCGGATTATCGGATTTCATTTCTATAATCCACCTGCTATTCAAAAACTTGTTGAAGTTATTGAGCCGGAAGATACTGTTTCGGGTTTGAAAGATTTTGCCCGGCAGCTGATTGAACATATGGGAAAGATAATGGTGCCTGCTAACGATATTGCGGGTTTTATTGGTAATGGCCATTTTATTCGTGATTCTTTGTTTGGCATTAAGCAAGTAGGAAAATTATCAGAAGAGATTTCTTTTCCTCTGGCTGTTTATATGGTTAATAATATTACCAGCAGGTTTTTGGTACGACCAATGGGGATTTTTCAGCTTATTGATTATGTAGGGATAGATGTTGTAATATCCATTATGAATGTAATGAATAATAGGATTAAAGAAGAAAAAATCAATAGTCCTCTGCTGGATAAACTAATGGAACTCGGTGCTAAAGGGGGACAAAACCCTGATGGTTCGCAGAAAAATGGTTTTTTCCTGTATGATGGTGGCAAAATATCCGGGGTTTATGATCATGAGAGTAGAAGTTATAAACCGATTTCCGGTTTGAAAGAACAAGCGTTTATGAAACTTGGTTCAACACCTTCATATATACCTGTATGGAAAGAGATAATTAAAGATCCTGAAAAAGGTAAAAAGTTAGAAGATTATTTTGTTGAATTATCGGAAACAGATAGTCCGGGAGCTAATCTGGCTATGGAATATGGGAGAAATTCAAAAAAAATTGCAGAAAAGCTTGTGTCAGATAAGGTGGCACTAAATGACCAGGATGTAAATATTATACTTAAGCGTGGATTTTTACATGCATACGGACCTATTAATAATTATTTTAATAAACTATAAAATATGGACTTTCAATACACTGAAGAACAATTAATGATCAGGCAAGCTGCCAGGGATTATGCGCAGCGTGAACTTATTAAAGATGTAATAGAACGGGATGAAAAAGCCGA
>JAUWPX010000305.1 GCA_030611395.1 Bacteroidota bacterium
TTCACTTTAAGTACTGATTAATTACGAAAATAAACATTGGTTTGTATTTATTTATTAAAAATGAGAAATGAAACAGAAATCTTATCTTTGTAAAAACAGGTTTTACAGTTAAAGTCAATGTTAGCAAATCAACCTCTTGCAGACAGGATGCGACCCGCCACCCTGGACGGTTTCCTTGGGCAGGAACAGTTAGTTGGAAAAGATGCCGTACTTAGAAGAACAATTGAGTCGGGTAAAATTCCATCATTTATTCTCTGGGGACCTCCGGGAGTTGGGAAAACCACACTTGCAAGAATAATTGCAAACAAACATAACAGACCGTTTTACCAGTTAAGTGCGGTTCATTCAGGGGTAAAAGATATAAGAACAACCATTGAAAAGGCAAAGAAACAACAATTCTTTGACCGCCCGAACCCTGTTCTGTTTATTGATGAAATTCACCGATTCAACAAATCCCAGCAGGACTCATTACTGGGAGCTGTGGAACAGGGTGTACTTACGTTGATTGGTGCAACTACCGAGAACCCCTCTTTTGAAGTTATCTCTCCTCTCCTTTCCCGCTGCCAGGTATATGTTCTTAAACCACTTGAAAAACCTGATCTGGAAAATCTTATTGAAAAGGCAATAACGACTGACTCATACCTTAAAGAATTTGATATATGTGTTAAAGAAAAGGAAGCCATTTTAAGATATTCAGGTGGCGATGCCAGAAAGCTTTTTAACATTATTGAACTTATCGTAAGTGCTGAATCTGAGAAAGATGAGAAACCCAAAACAAACAAAAAAAGAGAAAAACAGAAAATTGTTATTGATAATGAAATGGTTCTGAAAAGGGTACAGGAAAACATGGCTCTTTACGACAAATCGGGTGAGCAGCATTACGATATAATCTCTGCCTTTATCAAATCTATTCGTGGTAGCGATCCGAACGCTGCAGTTTATTGGCTTGCCCGAATGGTAGAGGGTGGTGAAGATATAAAATTTATTGCCAGAAGAATGTTGATATTAGCTGCCGAAGATATTGGTCTTGCTAACCCCAATGCTTTACTGCTGGCTCAGAGTTGTTTTGAAGCAGTGAATGTTATCGGGTGGCCGGAATCCAGAATCATCCTGTCAGAAGCAGCAATATATCTTGCCACTTCACCTAAAAGCAATTCTGCCTATATGGCTATAAATTCTGCCCAGAAAGAGGTAAAAGAATCCGGTGATCTGCCGGTACCTTTAAATATCCGTAACGCACCGACAAAATTGATGAAAGATCTGAATTATGGAAAAAATTATAAATATGCCCATAGTTATGAGGGAAATTTTACAAAAGAGAAATTTCTTCCCGAAGAGCTGGGAGACAAAAAGCTGTATGAACCACAAAAAAACACAAGGGAAGAAGAAATAAGAAAACGACTCAGAAAATTGTGGGAAGATAAATATGGGTATTAAGATTTTACTAAATTTGATTTTTTAAATTCCGGTATTATGATAAACAATATCCCGCAAATAAAACACACTGATTCAGGAAATTTCTTTCTTCTTGCCGGTCCCTGTATAATCGAAAACGAATCAATGGCGTTTGAGATAGCTGAAACAGTGAAAAAAATCACTGATAAATACAGCATACCTTATATTTTTAAAGGTTCATATAAAAAAGCAAATCGTTCGCGACTCGATTCATTCACAGGTATTGGCGATGAGAAAGCACTTACGATCCTGAATAAGGTACGAATGGAAACCGGTATTCCGGTTGTGACTGATATTCACTCGGTGCATGAAGCTGCTATGGCGGCAGATTATGTTGATATGCTCCAGATACCAGCGTTTTTATGCAGGCAAACTGATTTGCTTGTTGCTGCCGCTAAAACCGGTAAGTACATAAATATTAAGAAGGGACAATTTCTTTCTCCGGGATCAATGAAGTTTGCAGTAAATAAGGTTATCGAATCAGGAAACAAAAACGTAATACTCACCGAGAGGGGAACAACTTTTGGATATTCCGATCTGGTTATTGATTATAGAGGGATAAAAGATATGCAAAAGTTCAATGTGCCGGTTGTACTTGACGTTACTCATTCATTGCAGCAACCTAATCAGGAATCCGGAGTTGCCGGCGGACGACCTGAAATGATTGAAACACTGGCAAAAGCTGGTATTGCATCTGGTGTTGATGGTATATTCCTTGAAACTCATCCACAATTACATAAAGCTAAATCTGACGCCGCTAATATGCTCGATCTTTCTCTGCTTGATGATCTTCTTCAAAAGCTTGTTAAAATCCGACAAGTGGTTAAGGGATTTTGAAAAAAATATTTATATTTATCGCTAATTAAATTCAAATTGAAACTAATATCTAAAATTATGAAAAAGTTACTCTCTCTCACTTTTACAATTCTTATTGCAGCATTATTCACTGTTGTTCAGGGACAAGATTTAAGTGAAATTCTCGATCAACATTTCAGTGTTGTTGGCCAGGAAAAACTGGCTGAAGTAAAAACTGTTACTGTTTACGGGAAAATAATGCAAATAGGTATGGAAATTCCCTTTGTACAAAGAATGAAAAAACCCAATAAGTTCAGAGTGGAAGCAACTATGCAAGGCCAAAAAATGATACAGGCTTTTAATGGAGATGACGGATGGTATATTGCACCCTGGATTGATCCGGATCCTCAGGATCTTACCGGTCCGCAATTGAAGCAAGCAAAAGAACAAACCGATATTGAAGGCGAACTATACAACTGGGAGGAAAAAGGACATCAGGCAGAATATATGGGAACCGAAGATGTGGAAGGAACCGAAACACATAAAATAAAGCTTACAAAAAAAGAGGGGGATGAAATATTCTACTACATTGATAGTGAGTCATATGTTATAATAAAAGAAACCAGGAAGATAACAGCACAGGGAA
>JAUWPX010000228.1 GCA_030611395.1 Bacteroidota bacterium
AAAAGAGCTGTGGGTGTTGGGCTAAGAGCTTTTTTGCCGATGTTTGGGCTTCTGGGAATTGATTATGGTTATGGATTTGATGAAGTTCCTGGTAATCCGGATGCCAACGGTGGACATTTCCATTTTATGATAGGCCAGCAATTTTAATTAGTTTATTAACCAAAAAGAAAATTAGTCATGAAAAAAATAATGATCACACTTGGAGTTCTTATCTTTTCGGCAGGTTTTACATTTGCCCAAAGATATGCATTTGTTGATACTGAATATATTTTAAGTAATATCCCTTTGTACAAAGCGTCTCAGGATAAATTAGATCAGTTTTCCAAAGAATGGGAAACAGAAATATCTGATGAATACACTGAAGTTGAGAAAATGTATAAGGATTATCAGAACGAACAGGTTTTGCTTACCCGGGAGATGAAGATAAAGAGAGAAGAAGAAATTATAGGTAAGGAAAAAGCTGTTAAAGAATTACAGAATAAGTATTTTGGACGCGAAGGGGATCTTTATATAAAGCGTCAGGAACTTATTAAGCCTATACAGGATGAGGTGTATAATGCTGTTAAAGAAATTGCTGTTGAAGGAAATTATGCTGTTATTTTCGATACGGCAAGTGGACCAAGCATGCTTTATACCAATCCGAAATATGATCTTAGTGATGATGTTTTAGAAAAATTGGGTTATAAAAATTAATTGGTTATTTTTGTGCGAATTCTGAATGAATAATAAACCTGAATAAATAAAAATAAATGAAATGAAAAATTTATTAAAATTACTTGTTATAATTCTATTCCTGTTTTCCGGAACAGCAGTAAATGCTCAAAATTATAAATTTGGTCATATTAATAGCCAGGAGCTATTAAGTTTAATGCCCGAAAGGGATAGCGCGGAAGCAAAAATTCAACTGTATGCCAAGGACCTGGAGGCTGAACTTGAAATTATGAATGTTGAATACAGGAATAAACTGAATGATTATCTTGAGAAACAGGATATTCTAACTCCTCTGGTGAAACAGACAAAAGAACAGGAGCTTAGTGAATTTCAGAGCAGAATTCAGGATTTTACAAATAATGCACAGCAGGATTTACAACAACAGGAGGCTCAGATGATCCAGCCAATTATTCAGAAAGCGGAAAAGGCAATTAAAGATGTGGCAAAAGAAAATGGATTTACATATATTTTTGATCTTTCAAGGGGTGCAGTAATTTATTTTTCCGAACAGAGTGAAGATATTTTACCCCTGGTTATAAAAAAATTGGGTCTTGAGCAATAATAATTGAAATTTATTACAAAAAAGCCATCCGCAATATTGAGGATGGTTTTTTTTATTTTTACATATCTTTTTTATTTATATTCGGCAACGAATGAAATTATTATCCTCACAACCGATTGGTATCTTTGATTCCGGAGTTGGTGGGCTGACTGTTGCACATGCCATCAGACAGTTGCTGCCACAGGAAACCATCATATATTTTGGAGATACTGCACATCTTCCTTATGGGGATAAATCGGCAAAGTCGATAATTTACTATTCGCGAAAAATCGCCGGTTTTCTCCTGGAGAAAAAATGCAAGACTATTCTGGTTGCATGTAATACTGCATCAGCTGTAGCTTTTAACGATCTTAAGGAATTTCTCGGCAAGCAGGTTCAACTGGTAAATGTCATTGATCCGGTGATTGAATATATGGGGAAAGGTAATTATAAAAAGATTGGGGTTATAGGTACTAAAGGGACGATAAATTCGGGGGCATATGAGAAGGCATTGAAAAAAAATAATGCTGAATATGAAGTATTGTCATTGGCAACTCCTTTATTTGTCCCAATGATAGAGGAAGGATTTATTTATGATGATATAAGTAATGCAATTATCAGATCGTACCTCTCCGATAAAAGTATAAAAAGTATTGAAACACTTATACTTGGATGCACACACTATCCTATTATTAAGAATCAGATAACCAGGTTCTTTAATTTTAATATTGATGTTATTGATTCTGGAAGGATTGTTGCAGAGTTCGTTAAAAGTTTACTTACTGAAAAAAACCTTTTAAATACCGGGAAATCACAAAAGGATCAATTTTATATCTCCGATTTCACACCATTCTTTGAGAAAATAGCCAAAATGTTTTTTGAGGATACAATAGATATCAAAAAAATTGATTTCTGGAATTAATATAATGATTAAATGATTGAATGGTTAAATGAACCAAATTTTCTGACTACCGACTGCTGATTAACCAACTGTTTTTTTGTTTTCTTATTGAGAAAACTTCATAAGCTGTTTCTGCTGTAAAATATGTAAAAAAAAAAATAAAGTATTGTAAAATATTTACTTTTGTAAGTAAGTAAATTTTTAAAACCGGAACTGAATCAAATAACAAATAAATTATTTAAGTTATGAATAAAAAAACCGAAGTTGTGGAACGCGATGAAATGGTTATTAGGTTCTCGGGAGACTCTGGCGATGGGATGCAACTCACCGGAACTCTTTTCTCGAACACAGCTGCTTTATTCGGTAACTATATGTCAACATTTCCCGATTATCCATCAGAGATCCGTGCACCTTCAGGAACTGTGGGAGGAGTTTCCGGATTTCAGGTTCATGTTGGACATTCGGAAGTTAAAACTCCGGGAGATCTTGCTGATGTTTTGGTATCGATGAATCCGGCTGCTCTTAAAGCAAATGCAAAATGGGTTAAGCAGGGAGGAGTGATTATTCTTGATGTTGATAGTTTTGATGAAAAAGGGATCGAAAAAGCAGGGTTTGAATCAAATCCAATTGGCAAGGGATTTTTAGACGCCTTTATGGTAGTTGAAGCCCCGATTACCAGTCTGACTAAAGAGGCGCTTAAGGATATAGACCTCGACAGAAAAAGTATCTTACGAACAAAGAACATGTTCGCTTTGGGAATGGTCTACTGGTTATTTGGTAAATCGCTTGACTATACTGAAAACTTTTTTAAAGAGAAATTCAAGAAAACCCCCCTGGTTATTGAAGCCAATAAAAAAGTACTTAAGGCCGGCTACTATTATGCTGAAACAATTGAAGCTTTAAGTCCTTATAATATTAGTCCGGCTAAAATTAAAAAAGGAAGATATCGTAATATTAATGGAAATACTGCTATAGCCTGGGGAGTCCTTGCTGCAGCAGAGAAAGCCGGACTATCCGTATATGTTGGTTCTTACCCGATAACTCCGGCTACCGGTATTCTGGAAGATGTGGCGCTTAGGCGTGATCTGGGTGCTATTACTTTTCAGGCTGAGGATGAAATTGCGGGAATATGTACAACAATCGGGGCGAGTTTTGCCGGTAAGCTTGGTGTAACAACAACTTCAGGTCCCGGACTGGCTTTAAAATCTGAAGCAATTGGGCTGGCAGTGATGACTGAACTTCCAATTGTAATTGTTAATGTGCAAAGAGGTGGCCCTTCAACAGGATTACCTACAAAAACCGAGCAGTCTGATCTCTGGCAGGTATTATATGGCAGACATGGTGAATGCCCGGTAGTGGTTTTAGCTGCAAGTACTCCTTCTAATTGTTTTAAATATGCATTTGAAGCTGCAAAGATTGCCCTTGAACATATGACCCCCGTT
>JAUWPX010000256.1 GCA_030611395.1 Bacteroidota bacterium
TATCATGGCTTAAAATTTTTCCCTAATGACCTCCTATATCTTCACTTTTTCAATAACCCCACACAGCCTGTCAAATATCTCATCAATAGTCCCCATACCGGCTACAGGATAGTATTTATCCAATTTTTTATAAAATTCAATAACAGGTGCCGTTTGATCATGATAAACAGTTATCCTGTTTTCGATCACTGAAAGTTTATCATCCGAACGCCCGGATTGTTTACCACGGTTAATCAGACGTTCTATCAACTCTTCCCTGTCCACTTCAAGAGTAAGCAAAGCATGTATCATAGTATCCCTTTTCTCAAGGTTCTCTTTAAGAAACAAAGCCTGGTTCTCTGTTCTTGGAAATCCATCAAAGATAAAACCGTTAGAATCCATATTTTCATCAAGCACTCCCATCAGCATCCCGATAACATCCTCATCAGGCACAAGCTCCCCCTTTCCCATATATTCCTGTGCTTTTACACCCAGAGGAGTTTTTTTTGACATGGCATCCCTTAGAATATCACCTGTTGATAAATGAACCAATCCATATTTTTCTTTCAGTCTGACAGATTGGGTTCCCTTCCCTGATCCGGGAGGTCCGAATATTACAATATTAAACATAAATAAAAATTTAACTCCGCTTTATTTTTTGCAAAACAGCACTTATTAAAAATAAAAACTATTTATCGAATTTTTCATTAGCTCAGGTCAATCTTCAATTATAGTATAGATTTGCCTGAGATTCCTGCCACAACCATTATAGTCAAGTCCATATCCTACAACAAAATCATCGGGAATTTCTATACCGACATAGTCAAGGGAAACATCCTGCCGGCAGGCTTCCGGTTTGTACAACAAGGTTGCTAATTTGATCTCCGCGGGTTCATATCCTCTTAACTGTTTTTGGATAAAGTCGAGTGTAATGCCTGTATCTACAATATCCTCAAGCACCACAACCGTTTGGCCTTTAATGTCTTCATTCAATCCAATAAGTCGTTTAACTTTCCCTGTTGATGAAGTCCCCTGGTATGAAGCCAGCTTTAAAAATGTTATTGTACAATCCAGATCAAGATGCCTGACAAGGTCGGCAACGAACATAAAACAGCCATTTAATATCCCAATAAAAAAAACCTTTTGCCCTTTAAGCTCTTTGTTCATCCGGTGTGCCATCTCTTCAACTACTTCCTGTATCCGTTTTTCAGAAATGAATAATTTAAATTCTTTATCAAGTATTTTTACTTTGTCCATCCAAAAAAATTATTTTTATGTTATTTTTACCCTGACGCTCAGGTCAGGGTGTGACCGAAGCGTCATCACGAAAATACAAATTATATAAACATATGAAACCACAAGTAAGTATTATAATGGGCAGCACCTCCGATCTGCCGGTAATGAAAGAAGCAGCAAAGATACTGAACAATCTTGAGATTCCTTTTGAGATGAATGCTCTATCTGCACATCGTACACCTGATGAGGTTGAAAAATTTGCAAAATCGGCTGAGGCTAATGGAATTAAAGTAATCATTGCTGCCGCGGGTATGGCTGCTCATCTGCCGGGCGTTATTGCTGCCCAAACACCGGTTCCTGTAATTGGAGTGCCAATAAAAGCATCACTCGAAGGTTGGGATTCAATTCTTTCGATCCTGCAAATGCCACCCGGCATTCCTGTTGCTACTGTTGGCATTAATGCTGCAAAAAATGCCGGTCTTCTGGCTGCCCAAATATTATCTGTCGGTGATCCTGAATTACGAAGCAGGTTTAAGATCAATAAAAATGAACTGAAACAGAAAATTGTAGAAGCAAACGAAGAACTCGCGAAAGTTGAGTATAAATATAAGACTAACTAAGAAGAAGTTATAAGTGAACTAAAGTGACTAAAGTGAACTAACCAACATTAAATTATCATCCTGATGATATTCTCCCGTAAAAAAATCTTTTTTTTACTTCTATTCCTTTTCTCTTTGGGGAAGTTATCATTTAGCACAAACGACAATTATCCACTTGGTGCCCGTTCGGCCGGTATGTCAAATGCCACTGTGATGATGCCACACCTGTGGTCTGTTTTTCACAACCAGGCAGGACTTGCCTGGCTTGATCAGTTTTCGGTTGGTTTTCATCACGAGAATAAATTTGTTATCCCGCAATACGGACTTCAGGCAGTAGCAATCATTATCCCCACTGCCCCGGGAACAATAGGTGTTACATATTCATATTTTGGTTATTCAAAATACCACGAAAATAAGATTGGAGTCGCTTTTGGAAAAAAACTTGGGAAAAATATTTCGGCCGGAGTTCAACTTAATTACCTTAATATATTTATAGCAGACCAATACGGGAACCAGGGAAATTTAACTGTCGAAGCAGGGATAATGGCTGAACCGGTAAAAAATTTGTTTCTGGGTGCTCATGTCTTTAACCCAACCAGGGCACAGGTTTCGGCTGATACTGAAGAAAATATCCCGACAATAATCCGTTTTGGCATAGGATACCGTTTTGCAAATACTATTTTTCTTGCTGCTGAAACCGAAAAAGATCTTGATAACCCTGCAGTTTTTAAAACAGGTGTTGAATTCGAACTGGTAGATAATCTGACACTACGAACAGGATTATCAACAAAACCAACATTATATACATTCGGACTAGGTTATCATTACAAAGGGATTGAAGCCAACATTGCATTCACACGCCATCAGCAACTTGGTTTTACACCACATTTTTCATTTTTGTACACTTTTAATCTATGATACGGGAACCAGTATCCAGTACCCAGTAACCAGCAACGACTTTGGTCCATTATTATGTTTTAATAAAATATTGCGTTTTTAGTTAATTTGCGAAGCTATGTCTAATAATATCCTTCTACGACCCTGTTATTTTGTTCCATATCTACTTATATCCCTCACTCTCTGCATAAATCAACCCGTTTCAGGACAAGAGTCTTTGCATTTTCCAGATGAACATCTAATGCTTTTGGTCGAAGAATTAGGTGCACAACATGATGGCAATATTGATCTTACTATCCTGCAGGAAGAATTTGCACAGCTTGCAGCTAATCCGGTAAAAATTAATTATGCTTCATTTGAAGAACTCGCCAGGATCAGGTTGCTGTCAGATTTCCAGATACAAAGTCTCATTAATTATATTCAAAAAAACGGCCCTGTACTTTCCACTTATGAATTACAATTTGTGCATGGGTTTGATAAAGAGCTTGTCAATTTGATACTTCCCTTCATTGATCTGCAAAGCACAGAGCGTGCTATTCCTGCTGATTTAAACAAAAAACTGTTTTCAGGCAAACACCAGGTTTTTATACGTTC
>JAUWPX010000264.1 GCA_030611395.1 Bacteroidota bacterium
AACAGCAAAGAAGCCTGGTTTGATATACAGGTTAAACTGGCAATTGTTGTTTTTCCGTTTATTATATTTACATCTAACGACCTTATCAGGAAAAAGATAAATAATATTCTTATAGCTCTGCTGGCAGGAACAATAATTGCAATTCTATTTTGCTTTATTAATTCTCTGTTTCAGTCTTTCCATATAACTGATGGTCATCTGGTGTTCCGGGTTCATCCCTGGAATCAGGATTGGAATAATTATTTCTTAGCAGATTATTTTTCCGTTTTTCATCATCCTTCATATTTTGCTATGTTTATTAGCTTATCCATTGCCATTGTTTTTTATCTTGGTTTTGTAAAAAGAGATATAGTTAATCTGCATCGGTGGCAATATATTTTGCTGCTTATCTTTTTATCTGTTGCTCTGTTCCTGGTTTCCTCGCGTGCCGGTTTGATAATCTGGGGAATGATTATTATTTATTTTTTCATAAATAATCTGGCAGGGAGATATACTTTTAATGAAACGATATTATCATTTTTGCCTTTGGTGTTATTAGCAGGCGTTTTTGTGTTTCTTTTAATAAACGGAAACAGATTCAGGGTTGTTGCTGATGAAATCTCTGCTATTGAAAAAGATCGTCAAAAAAGCGAATGTACAGGGAGTTCGGAAATTCGTGTTGTGATGTGGGGGAGGGCGTTGGAAATTATAAAGGATAATCCTTTGCTTGGTGTCGGGACAGGTGATGTTAAGGATAAGTTGCAAAGAAATGCTGAAATTGAAGGATATTCAATAATAAAAGACCGGAATTTTAATGTTCATAATCAATACCTGGAGACCTGGATAGGGATTGGGGTTTTTGGTTTTATAACTTTGCTGCTTTTATTCATTGTACCGCTTTTTTTCAGATCAAGGCACTACTTATTACCATATTTAATAATTATATTATCAACAAGCTTTCTTTTTGAATCAATGCTCAACCGTTTAGCCGGGGTAATGTTCTTTGCTTTCTTACTAAGCTTACTGGTATTTGGTCATCAATCTGAAGAAGTTGAGTAATTGAGTAAGTTGAGTAGTTATATGCGTAACGCATTAAAAATATTTTTTATTACGCAAATATGTATTATGTTTGTAGTAAATAAATGCGTAACGCAAATATGTATAATATGAACCCATTCTTAATAAAAACTTACAAAGGACCTGAATATTTTTTCGATAGGATAGAAGAAACAAAGAAATTGTCAGATGCTATCATGAACGAACGCAACCTGACTCTTTTTTCTAACAGGAGATTAGGAAAGACTTCATTAATTCAACATGTATTCTCAAAACTTGATACAAGAAAATATCATCCAATCTACATAGACCTTTTTGCAACGCAGAATTTGGCTCAGTTTGCCCAGAAAGTAACTGAGGTAGTTTACAAATCAAAGCTAATAAAGGAAAATATATTTTTCAGGATACTTGGCAGTATCGGGGCTTCATTGTCATTTGATGAACATTCGGGGATGCCGAAAATCGACCTGAATATTGTTAACCGGCAAAAAATTATTAAAGGTTTACCGGAATTGTTTGAACAGCTAAAAAATAATAAAAAACATGATATTATTTTGGCTTTTGATGAATTCCAGGAGTTGGCAGGATACGAAGAAGAAAAAGCAGAAGCTTATGTAAGAACAATTATGCAGGATTGTCCGGAAATAACTTTTATCTTCTCCGGTAGCAAGAAAAGTTTAATGAAAGAAATGTTTGCCTCCTCAAACCGCCCGTTCTTTCAATCCACACAAATGATGGAGCTTCACGAAATAGATAAAGATACTTATGCGAAGGAGATTTTTTCTGTTCTGAACAGTCATAATAAATTATACGACAAGGATGTAATCTACAGGATTTTGGAAGAGACATACTGCCATACGGGATTTACACAATTAGTGCTTTCCAGAGTATATAGCGAGTCCGGTGAAAAAATTGATGATACATTGTTTGAGATGATTTGGGAAGATATCCTCGAAGAGAACAGGTCTATTTCAAGAGAACAGGAATTTTTGTTACCAAAGCTACAATGGAAGGTACTTGTTGCAATTGCAAAAGAGGAGTTTGTGAAAGCTCCTTTGTCCAGAGGGTTTGCTGATAAATATGGTCTGTCTGCCTCCAGTTCTGTTGCCAGGGCTGTAAAAGCATTATTGGATAAAGGCCTTATAATAGAATGCGGAGACCTTGGGCTGAGGGTTTATAATGTTTATATACTGAAAAATCTTCAAAAACTATATTAAGAGGGGGGGCTTTCTTCCAGCTTCGAACTTTTATTTTTCTCTAACAAGTTCCTTAATGTTTTTTCTTTGATCAATCAGAATCAAAATAATAAATCCAATTGCTAAAAAAATAAAGCTGAATATTACAATATTCTTTATTGAATGGTTGACAGGTGTTTGAATTATTGGAAAGTCTTCTAAAATTGTTATCGGATCGATTCTTAACTCTAATTCTTGTTCCATCGATTGTTTATTTCCAAAAAGATCTAATACATTGCTATGTAACAATCTTGCTTCTTGCTTTTCTCCGCTTTGGATTAAGAATTTCTCGAACGTAATCTCAGGAATTTTATCTTTTGTGAAATATTCAAATCTTTTCAGACTGTCAAGGACAAAGATTTCATTATCAGTTTTAGATATAAGATTATTAAGCCGGTTTTTTTTAACTTCACTTAATTTGATAAAATAATCATTTGAATCAATATATAATTCCAGGCCATGTTGAACTTCTTCAATAATAGAATTATCATATACCCAAAGTCTTACATTAAATTCATTCTGTAATCTTCTTTTTGATCTTGTTGTATCATATGGATCGATAAATTCATTTTTTTCATCCAGGTAGTCTCCAATTCCATGATTATTTTTATAGATCATCCAAAATGCTTGTAAATCTTTATTATTTTTTACAATGGAAGTGTCAAGGTTCAAACTTTGAGAAAGACCAATAGTGTTTTCTCCATTACAAAGCGTATGTATTCTATTAATATATTTCATCATTTCTATATTTGAAACTAAATTTGAACGCATGGTTAAATTGGTTTCATAATAAGTTTTTTCTCTCCATGAGATAATACCTCCAATAATGGCTCCTGCAACAGCAAATATTAAAAGATAAACAAATTTTCTAATAATAAATATGAATATTTGAAGAAAAATGTTTTTAAAAAAAATAAATAAGGAGGAAAACATTTTTCCTGTACTTCTGGAAATCCTTTTTGTTAAATCCAGCAGATCA
>JAUWPX010000167.1 GCA_030611395.1 Bacteroidota bacterium
ATAAAGTTCAAAAATCAAATATAATGGATCAGCTAACTGAAGACCTGAAAATTCCTGCATTAACTCTCTGATTGTCATGAATACAGGCGACCATACCGGTTTATCAGTAATTTCACTGAGATAGCGACTAAAAAATAAACCGGCTCTTTTATTTGGAAAAACTATACAAACATCCCCAAGCTCATCATTATGATGTTCATAAACCTTTTTTGCAATCTGGTATAAGAAGTTGTTTTTCAAAATATTAAAGTATTAGATCAATGCAAATAATTAGTTATTAAATTAATTCCCTGGTACTAGGTACTGGGAACCAGGTACTAGGTGCCATTTTTCGCTCTTAGCCCTTTGCTCTATGCTCTCCACTTTTGCCTTTTGCCTTTTGACTTCTTCTCCCTTGCCATGTATTCATTTCCTCTAGTTTTTGTTCAAATAAATTGAGTATCTGATCTGTTCGTTTCATATTCCACCGCGGACCGGTCAGATATCGTGGTGGTGCTTCACCGGTGATCCGTTCAACCACAAATGCAGGATTGAGTCTTTCGATAAAACTTACAATAAATTCAAGATATTCTTCCCACGAAAATATTTCGAATCGTTCAGGATGCTCCTTGTATTCCAAAAACATAGCTGTATCCTTAACAATTTGCAATTGATGAAATTTCACATTGTCTAAAGGCAGACAGGAAATGATACCGGCTTCATCGAGCATTTGCTTCCTGCTTTCACCAGGCAAACCAAAAATAAAATGAGCCCCGGTACGAATACCTTTCCGGGCAGTTTTTTCAATAGCCTCAACACTTTGTTCATATGTATGTCCCCTGTTAACCCGTTGAAGAGTTGAATTGTAAACCGACTCAACACCATATTCAATGATCACATAATATTTTTCAGCCAGTTTACTTAAATAATCCAGTTTTTCATCATCCACACAATCAGGACGAGTTCCAATAACCAATCCAACAACACCTGGAAATTCCAAAGCTTCCCGGTAAACTTTCTTTAGAACCTCAGGTGAAGCATATGTATTGGAATAAGCCTGAAAGTATGCAAGATATTTTGTTGCTTTCCGATATCGCACTTTATGAAATTCTATACCCTGCTTAATTTGCTCACTTACAGTTTTTTCAGGCTTGCAATAAGATGGATTAAAAGCATTATTATTACAATATGTACAACCACCCTTTGCAATAAAGCCATCCCTGTTAGGACATGTAAAACCTGCATCAATACTCACTTTCTGAACCCTTTCTCCAAATATTTTTTTGAAATAGTTCGAGTAAGCATTAAACCTTCTCTCATGCCCCCAGCTATAAACCTTTTTGCTCATATATTATCCTTTGATACCTGCACAACTTCATCCATCTCAACATACCAGAGATATCCTTCAGTACGTTTGTATCCCATTTCTGATAAATAATTCATATACTGCCTTATCTGTGACAGGTGTTTTGGTTCCTTGATCTCTCCGAATTTATAGTCGATTACAACTGTTTTCTCATTATTATAGATCACCCTGTCAGGACGCTTTATTTTTCCATCCTTCAATAAAATATCAGCCTCAGCTTTCACTTTCCATTTATCACTGAACCAATCTCTTACTTGCTCATTCTCCAGTTTTTTGTAAATATTATTACTAATAACACCTATTTCATCATTTGAAATTTTCCCGGCATAAACCAGTTTCTTCAGTGATGATTCAATATCCTCTAAAGTGGTAATGTTTTCAAATATTTCATGCATTATCTTTCCGTAATTTACTTTTGACCTCTCACCCACTGCAGCAGGTTCAAAATAATCATCCGACTGAAAACGAAATCGTAGTTTCGCAGAATATTTGTTTGATGGATAAGTTTTTATTTCCATTTCTCCCAAACCATACTCCACAGGAACATTTTCTGATATCTCATTAACACCTAATTGATAGATTTCCATATCCATGTTCCTGATTTTTGAAAAATCTATTCCCTGATTTTTCATTTCGGCAGTTGAAGCTTCCGTACAATAATTAATCGCCTCTTTAATCAGATGTCCTGTATTTGTAATCCCCCCCGACTTTGCCGGTGGAGGGCACATCACAAATAAGCTATCCATTGCCCTGGTAAAAGCAACATACAACAAATTAAGGTTATCAATAAACGTATAAAATTTTTCCCGGAAATAATCCTGATCAAATTCTGTTAATGCCAGACCCTTTACATACTTTACCGGAATCCGTTCAAGCATATTAAACGGATCGGTTTTGGGTTCACACCATATCATCGGATTTATTTCATGATCAATTTTCCAATTACAAAAAGGTATTATTACTGATCTGAATTGTAAGCCTTTAGCTTTATGCAAAGTAAGAACACGTACAGCATCCGGATTTTCAGATAACTGTATACTCTTTCCCGTTCCTGTTTGTTCCCACCATTCCATAAATTGCATAATCCCTGAAGATTCTGTTTTAGAGTATTCAATAACCAGATCCTGGAAAGCCTGAATAAATGGGATTTCATCTTCTATTTTGTTCAGTTTAAAAACTCTGATAAGGTTTTCTGTCAGTTCAAATAATGGAAGATTCTTAAAACCGGAAAGGTTTTCTTTTAATTCAGCCGGGAACAATGATATCAGCATGTTTTTGCGATCATCTTTGTCAAATAATTCACTTATCTCAATAACATCCTTCCGTATGGTTTTATCCTTTCTATTAAGATAATATAACAGCCATCCCCTGTTTATGTCGTCTTCAGGATTCAGAAAATACCGAAGCATTCCCAGTAAAAATTTAACAGCTTCTGAATTCCTGATAAACAGGGAATCGTCTGAAATCAGATTATATATTTTCCCATGTTCTTCTTCATTATTCATATAACCAAGCAGACTTTCCATAACATTAACTGCCTGATCTTTTTTCCTGACAAGTATTGCAATTTCACCCGGTCTTAATCCTTTATTAAGCAAGTCATTAACCAGACCGGGTAATTTTTCCAGCACTTTACTCTCCCATTTCTCCTTTCCTGAATCAACAATTGAAATCTCAACATATCCTCCTTCCCTGTCTTCACCGCCGGGTAATTCCTGGATATGATCACTGAAAACACCGGAAATCGTATCAATACCCAACCCTTTTAAACTTTGATTCCTCTCCTCAAGACCGCTTACAAAAAGATCATCCAGCAGCTTCTTCGCTGCCTCAAACAGTTTGTTATTAAAATCAACAATATTTCGTTTGCTTCTCCAGTTTTCCTTTAAAGACTTATTATCTACATCAAAAACATTTTTATCTCCTGCAATAAGTGAAGCCAAAATGTTCCAGTCGCTGTTTCTCCAACGGTATATCGACTGCTTTATATCTCCAACAACCATATTTTCATATCCCTCTGAAATACTATTGATTATCAATGGCTTGAAGTTTTCCCACTGAATTGTTGATGTGTCCTGAAATTCATCAATCATAAAATATTTAAAGTAATTACCTGTCTTTTCATAAATAAATGGTGCCTCATTCCCGTTAATGATTTTTTTGAGAAACCCGGGAACATCAGATAAAAGAAAAAGATTATTTTCATGTGTAATTTCCCGTATTTGCTGTTCAATATCTGCAAGAATTCCTAAGGAGAACAAGTTTTTATTTATGCTTACTGCTGTAAAATATTCCCTGAAATTTTTATTATAATATTCTATTGTCCGTTTTAATACCTCATTTAAACCCCCGTTTACTGCTGCTATAATTTCAGTCTTTTTCTCAGATGTTTCTTTCACCCATACATCCTGATTATCAACTGCTTGTATATCCCTTGGACGAGGAGAAATATTTTTTGTTTCTTTTTCAGCCAGATACCAGAAATAGCGTGGAACACTCGAAGCTCCATACTTAAAATCTCCTATCTCAAGTGAATGTTCACTAATTATCTTCAATCCTTCATTTCCATAACTCTCCAAAGTGTTTTCAAATAAGCGGATGATCTTATACAGTTCTTTCTGATATTCATTCAATTTCTTCAAAAAAGAGTCAGACCCACCAAGTTGAAATTTATTTTCAATACCCTGGTAGTTTTCTGCAAAAATTTCCATTCCCAAATCAATCAGGCTATCCCTGAAGTTCCAGTTTCTGCCTTCCTCAACTCTGTTTTCTGCAAATCTGATCAGCCAATCAGTTAATTCAGACTTTCCATTTAGATTATCCATAAGGTTATCAACAGCTTGTTCAAGTATCTTTCTATTATCAAGCTCGAGGTTAAATCCAAATTGCAAACCTGTTTCTCTGGCAAAAGAAGTAAGGATACGTTGAAAAAAATTATCAATTGTTCCAACCGAAAACCTTGAATAATCATGTAGCAAATAGTTTCTTATTACTTTTGCTTCCCTGGTAATCTGTTC
>JAUWPX010000130.1 GCA_030611395.1 Bacteroidota bacterium
TGTTTGTCCCGACATCATTCTGGCACCCATAGGATAGGCAAGGCCCCAGTCAGCAGAAGCTTTTGCATCTACTTCCCTGATTTCAGGATGATTGCCTAAACCGATGTAATTATTTAAACTCCAGTTTAGTACTTCTTTGCCCCTGAATTTCATTCTTGGTGCAAGTTCTCCCTCAAGTTTTGGGAACATAAAATATCCATGAGCTTCTTTTTGATATTGCCCAAGTGCACCACGATGTTTTTTAATCTTGTCAAATATATCCACGTTTATAAGTTTTGATTAAAAATTTTCCACAAAGGTAGATTTTTTTGAAAGTTTGACAAGAAAAGATTTGGTTAATTAAACCGGAATGCGAAAAAAATGAATTATCATTAGCTTTACGAAAAGTCAGGAGAGATTGCTTCACTTCGTTTCGCAAAATCTATATACTCATTATGCTTTAATTGTATGCATAAATCTTAACCGAAAAATTTTGCAAGAATTCTGAAGACATTTTATCATTTACGCATTTACGCATTTATTTTTTTAGCAATAAGTTCAATTTTTGCACGTTTTTTGATTGATATTGTATGTAAAAGAGTAACTTTGCGAAATATTTTATAAAATGAGGTTTAGTCTGTCAATAATTATTCTTCTTATTATCCTTTTTTCCGGGTGTGGTGAATATGAAAAAATATTAAAAAGTGATGATTACAACCTTAAGTATGAAAAGGCTCTTGTCTATTATGACATGGAAAAATATGTTAAAGCTGCAACAATATTTGAACAGATCCTGCCGAGATTCAGAGGTACGGAAAAGTCTGAAAAAATAAATTTTCTTCATGCAAAAAGTCATTATTTGATGGGAAATTATATTATGGGAGAACACCATTTCAGGACTTTTTTTAAAACTTATGCAAATAGTGAGTATGCTGAAGAGGCTTATTTTTTAGCAGCTTATTGTAATTATCAGCTATCACCACGACCAAGTCTTGATCAGAGGTATTCATTAAAAGCTATTAATTCCCTTACACTTTTTATGAATAGATTCCCTGGCAGCGAAAGAGTGAAAGAGTGTAATTTATTAATTGATGAACTACAGGATAAATTATCGGAAAAGTCATATTTGAGTGCCAGCCTTTATTTTAACCTGGGTGATTATAAGGCTTCAAAAGTAGCTATACAGAATAGCCTGGAGGAATATCCGGATACAAAATTCCGTGAAGAATTATTATTCCTCAAGCTTAAATCGCAATTTTTATTGTCTGAGAATAGTGTGGTTGAAAAACAAAAAGAAAGATACCAGAATACTCTTGATGAATATTATTCTTTTATTGAAGAATTTCCCGAAAGTAATTATCAAAAGGAGATTGAGAGAATATATGAATCAACTGCAGTTTTCCTAAATATTGAAACAACAAATACAAATTAAGATATGGATTATAAGAAAACACAAGCTCCGGTTTCAACTATTACACGCGACTTGAACAAAATGGAGGAGAAGACAGGGAATATTTATAAAACAGTGATTATTTGTGCTAAAAGATCTAACCAGATCAGTGTTGAACTGAAGCATGAACTTAATAACAAACTTGAAGAATTTGCATATTATACTGATAACCTCGAAGAAGTATTTGAGAATCGTGAACAGATTGAAATATCAAGATTTTACGAAAGACTTCCGAAACCATCATTAATTGCTTTACAGGAATATGTTGATGATAAAATATACTTCAGAGACCCGGGTGTAGAGGAATAGCATGAAAAAAAAAACATTACTTTCCTTAATAATACTTTCAGCATATGTTTTATCGTCTGCACAGGAGCTAAATTGTAACGTACAGGTAGTTACCCAGCAAATACAGGGAACAAATAAGGAAATTTTTCAAACACTCCAGGCAGCAGTTTATGAATTTGTTAATACCCGTACCTGGACAAATAATGTTTACAGTTATAGTGAACGTATTGAATGTAATATCCTGATAAATCTTACAGACCAGATATCATCAGACGAGTTCAAAGGTACTATCCAGGTGCAGGCCAGAAGGCCGGTTTACAATACTACCTATAACTCTACAATGTTTAATTTTATTGATAATAACTTTCATATACGATATGTAGAATTTGAGCCTCTTGAATTCAATGAAACATCTTATCTGTCTAATCTGACATCCATTCTTGCTTATTATGTGTATATTATTATCGGTCTTGATAATGATTCTTTTTCCTTTGAAGGCGGATCTTTATGTTTTGAGAAAGCTGAAGCTATTGTAATGAATGCCCAGAATGCCCCCTATGCCGGATGGAAACCGTATGAAGGATCGGGTAATAAGAACCGTTATTGGTTAATTAAAAATATCCTGGATGTGGAATATTCTCCTGTAAGGGAGTTTTTTTACCGTTATCACAGGATGGGACTTGATAAGCTGGAAAGCGCCACTAATGAAGCGAGAATTGAAATTATCGAAGGACTGAGACTTCTGCAGGAAGTGTACCGGAAAAAACCGGATCCGTATCTTTTTCTGCTTCAGATTATTTTTGATGCCAAAGCAGATGAGTTTGTGAATATCTTTTCCGAGTCTTTCACCGAAGAAAAGGGCAGGGTTTTAAAAATACTTAAAGAAATTGATCCCTCAAATTCCCGCAAGTATGAAAAAATAAATGAAACTACCCAGTAACCAGTAACTCTTATTTCTTAACAATGCTCAAATCTCTTTCAATCCGGAATTACGCTCTGATACAGCAACTTGATATAAATTTCAATTCAGGGCTTTCCATTATTTCCGGTGAAACAGGAGCAGGAAAATCAATTATCCTTGGTGCACTTTCGCTTATCCTGGGGCAGCGGGCTGATAAACAATTGCTAAGAAATAAGGAAAAGAAATGTGTTGTTGAAGGTACATTTGGAATTAAAGAATATAAGTTGCAGGTGTATTTCAGGGATAATGATCTGGATTATGAAGAGTTAACTACCCTGCGGCGCGAGATTAACAGCAGCGGCAAATCAAGGGCATTCATAAATGATACTCCGGTTAATCTGAATATATTAAGAGATCTTTCTTTGCGGTTGATTGATATCCATTCTCAGCACGAAAATCTGGAGTTGACAAATAACCTGTTCCAGCTCAATGTGGTTGACGTTTTTGCCCGTCATTCAAATCTGGTTGAGGATTATATTGTTATTTACAAACTGTATCGTGAACTGGAAAAGAAATTAACTGTGCTTAATAATACTGCTCGGCAATCGAAGCAGGACCTTGATTATTTTCAATTTCAATTTAACCGGTTGGAGGAAGCACATCTTGAATCCTGCGAGCAGGAAAAGCTTGAGGAGGAATTAAAAACCCTTAATCATGCCGAAGAGATAAAAACAAACCTTGAAAAAGTTTCTTTTATTCTTGCTAATGATGAAAATCCATTACTGGCGCGTTTGTTTGAAACAGTGCAGCTATTAGGAAAGCTTAAATCATATTTTTCAAAAGCCGGCGAGCTTTATGATCGCCTGGAAAGCTCACATATTGAATTGAAGGATATTGCCGTTGAAATTGAACAACTTGATGAAGAGGTGGAACATAATCCCAGCAGGGCAACAGAAGTAAATGAACGGTTAGACCTGATTTATTCACTTCAGCAAAAACACAGGGTTGAAACAGTTGATGAACTTATAAGTATAAAAGAGGAACTTCAAAAGAAGATTGATGAAGTTACTTCATATGATATCGAAATTAAAAAGCTTGAAAAAGAACTGGATTCTCAAAAGGGAAAACTGAAAAATGTGGCAGCAGAGCTTCATAAAAGCCGGTTAAGTGTGATCCCTGAGATGGAGTCACATCTAACAGGAATGCTTCGGCAATTGGGGATGCCAAACGGAAAATTCAGGATTGATCATAAAAAAACTGATAACTATACACCAACCGGTATTGATAAGGTAATTTTCCTGTTTTCAGCAAATAAGCAATCTGATCTTCAGGATATTTCGGTTGTTGCTTCCGGAGGAGAATTATCCAGGGTTATGCTTAGTCTAAAGTCTCTTATTACCGGTTCATCCGGTCTGCCAACAATAATTTTTGATGAGATTGATAGCGGAGTTTCAGGTGATATTGCCGACAGGGTAGGGAATATTCTGACAGAAATGGCCCTGAATATGCAGGTGATTAATATTACACACCTTCCCCAGATAGCCAGCAAAGGAAAAAATCACTATAAAGTTTATAAAAAGGACGAAGGGGCTTCAACAAATACCTATATTAAATTACTGAATACTGAGGAGAGAATTGAAGAGATCGCTAAACTACTTAGTGGTAAGGAGCTTACCGATGCCGCCCTTAAGAATGCACGGGAGCTATTAAAGAATGTTTAAGGTTTGAAGATGTTTGAGGTTTGAGGTTGAAGAAGAGTTGAGTAAGTTGAGTAGAAAGAGAAGAAGTCAATTAACCTAAAACAAGTAATTCAAACCAATATATAAACCTGTATTTCCATCTTCTGCATTTGTGGTTTTGCCAAAGTCACATGCAACAATGAAATTCTGATTCAAGGCTACTCTTAATCCTCCTCCAAAACTTAAATGAATATTGTCTTCATCCTTGTTAAAATAGGATTCGTATTCGCCTGCCGGGACTAAAGAACTGTCAAATTCAATAGGTGTGATTACTTTTCCACCATCAACGAATGTATTGAGTGCCAGGTATATATTCTGATTCAGGAATCTGCCATGAAAAAATTTCCATCTCAATTCCATGTTACCATAAACAAATCCATCACCAACCACACGGTTTCTTAATAATCCTCTAACAGATTTACCTCCTCCCAGACCTTCAGAAAAAGCTCCTTTTAGAATAGATGTTATCATCATTGGTTGGGCAAAAAATGGTGCTTCTCCGGTTATTGTACCCTGATAACCCAGTCTGTATGCAAATGAAAGGTCATTTTTTATAATAGTGAAGTACTGTCTGTGGGTGATCGCTATTTTTGTATGTGGGTAATCTTTGTTACCAAGAAATGAAGGAGCTGTTTGTAACACTGCTTCACTCCATATACCACTCATTGGATTTGGTTCATTATCACGTGTGTCATAGGAAATACCAAGTTTAAGATAAGCTAACGGTCCTCCGTCTTTTTGCTTTTCCGGAATTATTCCCCAGTTTATATATAGGTCATTTAACCCATCAATATCCGGTAATTTATCCTCCTCATCCTTACCCTTATTCAGGTTATCAATATCAACCGGATTAACATCAAAATGGTAATAAGTAAAACCTGCTACCCATCCCAGTTTTTCCCCAACCAGTTTACCCTGGAAATCAGTTTTGAAACGGAATAATTTTCTATCATGCCTGTAAAAGACCCGTGATTTATATTCATCACTTTCATCATCTTCCCATGAAAGATTATATTTTGATTCATATCCGTTAAAACCATAGAAATCATATGCTTTATCTGTTA
>JAUWPX010000406.1 GCA_030611395.1 Bacteroidota bacterium
ACAAAAAAGGAGAAGAGGAGAAGAGGAGAAGAGGTCATACGAAACTTGTGCTTTCTTCAACTTTGAGTGTTGTACACATATGCTATTTTAATAAACTATTTACTTCTTCACGAAGTACTGGAAGTGATTTGTTAATTGAAAAAAATCTCTATGGGTCGGCAAGAAATCATAAATCTCATTAATTGATCTATCTATATCTTCAAGCCATGTTTTTATTTCAGGCTGCATATATTACTTTTTTTGTCTTATCAATATTTTCAATAAAATATTTATTCTTAAGAGCCTTTTGTTCTAATAAGTCTATTTTTCTATTAAGTAAATCTTCAAGTGTAAACTTGAAATTAAAATAATTCTCTGCATATTCAATAGGATCATTAATGTTAATATCAATTATTAAATCAATATCACTATTATTAGTGAAATTTTCAGTAAGAACTGATCCAAAAACAAAAAGATTTCTAACCTTATGTTTCTTACACAAACCTATTATCTGATTTAAATAATTGTCTAAATACATTTTTTATTTTCAAATATACGAAAAAACAATCAACCTTCAAATATGCACTATCCCGGCAATTAAATGGGAAAACAAAAGCTTTGTTTTTTATCTTAACTTTGCATTCAAATTTATTCTAAATATATGGAAACAGTAGCAAGCGGTATTCGTTCAACAGGGAACCTGCACCTTGGTAATTATTTTGGTGCACTGAAAAATTTTGTGAAAATGCAGCATGAGAACCGGTGCTTTTTTTTCATTGCCGATTACCATTCATTAACTACGCATCCCACCCCTGGCGATCTTCATGGGAAAGTGAAACAGGTGCTGGCAGAATACTTAGCGTGTGGTATCGATCCTAATGTGGCTACTGTTTATCTGCAGAGCGATATCATTGAAATTCCCGAGTTGTACCTTCTGTTAAATATGAACGCCTATGTGGGTGAGTTGGAAAGAACAACATCATTTAAGGATAAAGTACGAATGCAGCCTGATAATGTTAATGCAGGATTGCTAACTTATCCGGTTTTGATGGCTGCGGATATCATTATTCATAAAGCAACGAAAGTTCCCGTAGGAAAAGATCAGGAACAAAATCTTGAAATGACCCGCAAATTTGCCCGTCGCTTTAATACAATGTACAAAACCAAATATTTTCCCGAACCAACTGCTTATAATTTTAATGAAGCGCTTGTAAAAATACCCGGACTTGACGGCACAGGGAAAATGGGTAAAACGGAAGGAAATGCGATTTATCTTGTCGATGAGCCGGAAGTAATAAGGAAAAAAGTTAAAAGAGCCATTTCCGATAGCGGTCCTGCAAAGGAAAACCAGGAAATGAGCGAACCGGTGAAAAATCTGTTCAACCTGATGGATGTAATATCAGAGGCAGATACTTTTCAATTTTATCTTGAAAAATATAACAGCTGTAATATCCGCTATGGGGATATGAAAAAACAACTGGCCGAAGATATTATCAGTTTTAATGCACCTATAAGGGAACGGATCAATAACATAATGGCAGATGATCCTTACCTCGGCAAGGTTGCAAGGGAAGGAGGCGAAAAAGCCAGGGAAAGTGCCCGGAAAACGATAAACGATGTAAGGGAAATTATTGGATTCAAACGGTTTGGGGGAAGATGAATAAATAAAGCCAGGTCTTTTGAACCTGGCTGCCCTGAAATTTCTTCCAGATATATTAT
>JAUWPX010000121.1 GCA_030611395.1 Bacteroidota bacterium
CAGGTAATAACGGAACAGGAAAAGAATTAGTAGCCCGCCAGCTTCATGAAAAAAGCAACAGGGCAAAACAACCATTTATTGAAGTAAATTGTGCCGCCATTCCTACCGAACTAATTGAAAGCGAGCTTTTTGGACACGAAAAAGGCTCTTTTACTTCGGCTCATAAACAAAGAATAGGCAAATTTGAACAGGCACAGGGGGGCACTATTTTCCTTGATGAAATCGGGGATATGAGTCTTCCGGCACAGGCTAAAGTACTAAGAGCTCTTCAGGAAAATATAATTTCCAGAGTAGGCAGTAATAAAGATATTGATATAAATGTTAGAGTAATAGCTGCTACCAATAAAAACATTAAAGAAGAAATTGGCAACCATAACTTCCGGGAAGACCTATATCACAGAATCAGTGTAATACTTATTCCGGTACCATCATTAAATGAACGGAAAGATGATATTCCTCTTCTTGCCGATCACTTTAATATCCTGATATGTGATGAATATGGAATGAGCAGGAAAGAAATTACAAAAGATGCCATTAAAGAATTGCAGAAAATTAACTGGACCGGCAATATCAGGGAGTTCCGGAATGTGCTGGAGCGCCTGATCATACTTTGTGAAAAAAAGATCACCGGAACTGATGTGATCAACTATGCACATCCCATTTCAAAATAAGTCAGCAGTCAGCAAATAGCAGTCGACCTCACCTCATCACCTCTTCCCATTTTCTCCTCTTCATCTCCCAGTCGCCCCCTCGTTCCCTCGTTCCCTCGTTCCTTCGCCCTCTCGTTCTATCGTTCCTTTGTTCTATCGTTCTATCGTCCTATCGTTCCTTCGTTCTATCGTCTCTTTTCTCCTCTTCTCATCTTCTCCTCTTCTTCCCCCTACTGATCCCAAGTTTCCGCTCAACTTCGGTGTCCTTACCGGGATCGGGGCAATCAAGAGATGATATCCACGGTTTTATATCCAGGACCGGTGTTCCGTCAAACGCATCAATCCCGCTGACATGTAATATGGCTCCATCTACCCGGTTGAGTTTGATCACTGCAAAACCAATGGAATTCGGCCGGTTTGGCGACCGTGTAGAAAACAGACCGAAAGACCTTTTACTCCCCGGCGGATTAGCAGAAGATCGCCACCCTTTTGACAAATGCATATGGTACAGGACAATAATGTAATCGTACATTTCAATATCCCGCAATGCTTCAGTAAAGGGTTCATATATCTCAATTGTACCTTCATTTTCAGGCTCTAAAGCACCCTGCCGGGGCGCTCCGGTTTGCGGTGTCATACAGGTATGAAACTCTCCGATTGGTTGATATTCTATTACCATAGTATCAGGTTTTGTTTTTATTCGCGGTACTGTTTGTTCTGCTGATAACGCAGTTGGTAAAACTACCCACAATAATGCAACAATTCGTAAAAAAGATTTCATGATAACATTGAGTTAATATATTCCAACAAATTAAACTTTCATTTTCAGACGTAACTGTTTAACTACAAAATAGAAAATTATAAACATAATAATAAGGCAGCATAGTAATAATGAAGAAAAATATTTCATTCCTGCAACCTGAGCTATCACTCCCATCAGGTAATTTATTATCATATTTCCAATAAGAGCAATAACCATAACAAAACTAAAAGCTGTGCCGGACATCACTTTATAGAGTTCCCCCACATAACCGAGTAAAACCGGGAATCCTGCTGCTAATCCTGCACCAAGTAAAACAAGTCCCAGTATAGATAATCCATAGGTTGAAAAGAACATTAATACAAAAGCTCCCGTAGCTGCTAAACATATACTGATAAATTGTATGATAACAGAAGAAAACTTTCGTAAAATATATCCCAGAACTATTCGTGTCAGAGTAAGACTCAGCACCAGGGCTGACAGGGCAAACAGCGCATGCTCTTTTTCTGCACCAACAACATCCCGCAAATATGTGGTTGTCCAGCTGTTTGAAATACCCTCAACGCCACTCTGAAAAAACAAGAAAACTCCAATAAGTATTATTACAGGATCCTTCGTCATTTGGAGAAACTCTTTGAGGGGAAATTGCCGTGCCATTTTAGGTTTTGGGAAGCTGACAAAAAAGAAATAAACCAGAGGAATAAAAAGAACATACCCGATAAATGCAATTATTTCATTACCCATAAATATATTCGATAATGACCCAATAAGTAAAGGCATTCCAAATGCTCCTATACCGTAAAACACACCCAGAACACTCAGATTTGCCCCTCTGTTACCATCACTTATATCACTTACAAGAGCACTAGTAGAACCATTAAGTATTCCTCCTCCAAAACCAATAATAAAAACTGATGATTTGAGAAGAAATAAACTTTCGCCGTATGCTATTCCTTCCAGTGACAGGATCACCGACAATACACAAAAAATCAGCAAGTACTTATAACCATAACGGTCAACCACAGGGCCGAAAATAAAAGAACCTGCAAGGATCCCTAAAGGTAAAAGAGAGGCAATTACTCCAGCTTCAACTTCGTTTATTGAATATTTAGTAATAACATCAGGCAGGATAAGACCTACTGAAATAGCACAAATTCCAAATATAAATATACCGGAATATGCTGCAATAAATGTTAATTTCTTTTGTCTGGTCAATGTGTTTTGATTTAAAATTGGTTCAAAATTAATTTCTAAATTGATTATTTAAAAGTCTAAGATAGATAAAAAACGGATATTATATTTTTATCTTTGACATTTTATAAAAGCAACTATTTTGCCGGTTAACCCGTCATTAATAAAAAAGGACGGATTACCGGATGGATATTATTAATAAACTCAAATTGTCTGTTAATGCCATTCTGTTTACAAAACAGAAAAAACAATTTCTTAATGATATTGTTATTATTAAATAACTTAATACACAGAAAATGAAATCAAAGATCAGTTTTTATACAGGACTTATAATTTTAACCATACTGGGATATATGATATTTTTCACCGGTTGCGTAAAATTTGATGAAGAAGAAGAACAAGAAACCTATTTTTTAGTTGAGGTTGATAGTATCGATTTAGCAGATACGATAGCAACAAGCGATACTCTTTTTATTAGTTTCTACGGAACCATTGGTACTAACGATTGTTATTCATTCTCCCATTTTTATCCTCAGACTGATGAGGACACAATTAATGTTGAAGTTTGGGGTAAGCTTGCACCGGGGGAGAACTGCGATTCTGGTTTGGTTTACCTTGAAGGCGAACAACTTAATATATATAACTTTTACCAAGGCACATATTTTGTGCATGTTTACCAACCTGATGGAAGCTTACTTATTGACTCCCTGACTGTGGTTCTGCCAGGAGATAAATAAAACCGAACATAAGGGATTCTATCGCTGAAAAGAGAATTCGCAATTAATCAGTCGGCAGTCCACAGTCTGCAAGCAGCAGTTGCTCTTGCAATGGATATTTATCACGCCAACAAGAAATTTCCTAAAGATGAATTTTATTCTTTGACCACTCAGACAAGAAAATCCTCAAGATATAAATAGCCTGGTCTTCAGTTTGCCGACTGCAGACTGAAGATTGCCGACTTAAAAATGCAAAGTATAATGAGATTAGCCATTCCAGGCATTTCAAACTTAAGACACTTAATAGATACGAAAATTCAAATAATTTGTTAATTATCTGCTTTGATCTTTTTGAATAAGACCAGGTAAGTAATCGCACCTGAAATCAAATTGGCTGTGAATGCTGCCCAGAATATCCCTTCCAGGCCAATCCATGATGTAGCAAACCAGGCAAGAGGAATATACAAACCTATCATTCTTATAACTATCATACCAAATGCTATAAACGGTTTATTAATTCCATTAAATGTGCTCATGCCCATCATCGTTATCCCCTGAAAGCCGTAGCTAAACGAAACAATAACCAGATATCCGGCAGTAATTTGTATAACGTCGGTATTGGAACTAAAAATACCGGCTATTATTTGCGCTGCAAACATGCAGATAATAAAAACGAAAACACCCCAGGTTACAGATAACAGAGAAGCGATTTTTATACCCCGGAATATCCGTGTTTTATTACCAAGACCCCAGTTCTGACCGGAAAAGATCATCATCACCGAGCCTAATGCCCTGATAACCAGAAGCGCGAGCATCTCCAGACGTACAATAACACCAAATGCTGCTATAGCTTCATTACCGAACTCAGCAATAATCCGGATAAGAACACCAATAGAAAGGGGTGTGATAAGTAAACTAATTGTAGCAGGTCCGGCGATATAAAGGATGTTTTTCCACGTATGAAGAAATTCAACTAAATCGGGTACATAAAAAGTAAGTAGTTTTTTTCGCCTGATAAGAATAAATAGAGTAACAATCATTCCAATTCCTCTTGCAATTACTGTTGCAATTGCCGCACCTTTCAGCCCTAATTCAGGAAATGGGCCAATCCCAAAAATCAGCAGGGGATCAATAATTATATTGATTACTGCCGAAATAAGCATTATCATTCCCGGGGTAAATGTATCACCTGTAGCACGGATGATATTGTTCCCAACCATAGGTATAACCAGGAATATCATTCCCCAGTACCAGATAACCATATAATCTTTTATCAAAGGCAGGATATCAGGAGAAGCACCAAGCAATTTGAATAAAGGTTCTATGGTAAGCTGACCAATTGTTACAAAAATTATAATAATAACAACCGACAAGGCAAGAGCATGTGCTGCATATTGCCTGACAATCAATATTTTTTCAGAAACGATCATCCTGGATATTAGAGAAGCAGTCCCTATTCCCATACCCATGGAAATACTCGCGATAAGCATAATAACAGGAAAAGTAAAACCAATAGCTGCAAGTTCATCAACCCCAATCTTCCCAATGAAGTAAGTGTCCGTCAGGTTAAAGATCACCATACCCAACATACCCAATATCATTGGCCAGGTAAGTTTGGCAAGGGCTGATGTAATCGGTCCTTCTGTTAAGATTTTATTGCGTTCCTGCATTAAAAACTCCCCGTTCAATAAGAAGCGAAAAGGCAAAAGTAAAAAGATATCGTCAAGTCAGGCAATTTTAAAATCAAAAACAAAAAAATCCTTACATTTATCCCAGCTATGAATAAACTCCCGGGGAAATTTCCTGTTTCAAAAACAGTTGCTATCCTTCTGACAGCTATTCTGGTATATAGCGGGTTTGCTTTCTTTCCAAACAATATATTATCCTGGGATGTATTTGGGTATTACCTCTACTTACCTTTTACATTTATCTACCACGATATGGGATTGAATAATGAAACAATTATCCATGAGATTTTAGATAAATACCATAATAGTGCAACTTTTTACCAGGCGATAAAATTGCCTGCAGGCAATTTCGTTATGAAATACAGTATGGGGATGTCTATTCTCTATTCCCCGTTTTTCTTCGCCGGTCATCTATATGCTAAAATATCCGGCTATCCTGCTGATGGGTTTTCTCTCCCATATCAATATGCAATATTTATCGGTGGTCAGGTTTTTACAATTACCGGGATTATTGCTTTACGGAAAGTACTTATTCAATTTTTCAGTGATAAGATAACAGCAATAACCATAACAATCATCGTGCTTGGAACAAACTATTTCTACCATAGTTCATTCCATGGGCAAAATGCCATGTCGCACAATTTTCTGTTT
>JAUWPX010000091.1 GCA_030611395.1 Bacteroidota bacterium
CTACTAGATATGAATTAGTACCTGTATGAAAACTACAAATAACAAAAAACAAATTACAAATAAATTTCAATAATTAATACTTCAATTTTCTAAACGTTTGAATATTACTAAATTGTTATTTGTTATTTATTTACTCTCAAAATAATTAATTTTATAGGTGTTCCCCGAAAAAAACGGTGCAGGCTGTGAGATCACTTCGTTAAGTTGTTATTTGATATTTAGTGATTGTTATTTTTAAGTGTGACTAGTTTTCTTGCTAACACTAATTACCTATACCCAATTCCTGTTTCTTTAACCAATCAATAATATACTCAAAAACTTCATCCTTTATTTTTTCGTTATGCAGCTCATGGTACATTTCTTCCCATATTTTGAATTCAACATTCTTTCCTGCTTTTTCAGCAAACCGCAGGCTCGCATCGTGGGATGTTATTTTGTCATCTCCCCCGTGTATCAGTAGTACAGACCTGTCAAGTTTTCCTGCGTTGGCAAGAATCCATTCTCCATAGGTGTATACACTAATGAACATTCTTACAGATATTCTGTCGTGCACCAACGGGTCATTTTCATAAGCTTTAATAACTTCCGGATCATGAGAGATATGCCCGACATTCAGTCCCGATGGCTGTAAAAGCCCCGGCAGGATCCTTTTCATTACTTTTGCCAGAGCCAGCTTTATTGAAGATGGTTTAAAAGAGAGCCGCAACCAGGGGGATGTTACAATATACCGGGAAATATTTTTTCGTGTCAGGGCATGATTCAAAACAATATTGCCTCCAAGGCTGTGTCCATAAAGGATTACCGGTTTATCCGGAAAAAACTCCAGACTTTTTCTTATCAACAGATCAACATCCTGCAATAATGATTCATAGGAAGGAATATGACCACGTTTGCCTTCTGACATGCCATGCCCGCGATGATCCATACCTGTAACAGCATATCCCCGGTTCACAAATTTCTCAGCCCAGTGATCATAGCGCATTATATGCTCACCCATTCCATGTACCAGTGCAATTGAGGCTTTTACCACCTCAGTATCAGGCTGCCAGGAATGTCCAAACAATTTCAGATTGTCTGTAGTAAACAATTCAAATTTAATTTTTTCCATTTTTTAATAATTATCCATTAACTTTGAATTCAAGTCACTAATTAGAGTCTGTCTATAATATAAGTGTTTAGTTCAGAAAGTTCGCTATCAAGGCTTGCGAAGCCCGAAAAATGTGAGTTTACTACTGTAAATGATCATTTTGAGGGCAAGCGTAACACAGATAGCGAACTTTATGGACAAACACTAATAAACCGAAAAATAGTAAAATGAAAGAAGTAATACAAATAGAAACAGACAAACAAAACGGACTTTATGACATCACAGAAGAAGTTCGTCATATTGTAAAAAACAGTAAAGTGACTGAAGGAATAGTAAATATTTACGTCCAGGGTGCTACTGCCGGTATTATGATCCAGGAAAACTGGGACCAGTCGGTTCAGAATGATATGATAAGTTTATTGAAAAAACTTATCCCGGCCGGGATTTGGGAACATGACAAACAGGATAATAACGGAGATTCACACCTGAAAGCAGGTCTGATTGGACCCAGCGAAACTGTGCCATTAATAAACGGCGAGATGGGACTATCAACCTGGCAGAATATTTTTCTATGCGAATTTGATGGCCCGCGGACAAAAAGAACTATTGTTGTAACTGTTATAAAAGACTCCTGACTGGCTTGTTTACTTAAAATAAAGCTCTACTGATACAGTCATTTTTTTTGTTATTTTTTTCCCATTCAGTTCAGCAGCTATCCATCCTGGAGATGATGACACTACACGTATTGCTTCATTATTAAGAATTTCATCAATTCCTTCAACAACAGAAACCTTTATAACTTTCCCCTTCTTATTTACAAAGAACTCCACTTTCACATTACCACCAATTCCTTTTTTTAATGTCTCTTCAGGATACCTGACATTTTTTCTGATAAAATCTTTAAAATCTTTATACCCTTCAACCAAAAACTGAGGTTGAATTTCCGCTTGCTTATCGAAAACTGCCGCTTCCGGTTTGGCTGCTACACCGGTTACAACCGATTTCTTCTGCTTTGTTTCTTCCGGTGCTTCAACCCCTGATATCTCAAATACCTGACCCTCAACTGTTACAGCAGCTTCTCTCTCAGCATTATCGCTATCCATTCCACTGATCTGAATTGATGAAACCTGCCTGCTTATTTCTTCCTTTATAGCTAATTCTAATTCTACCTCTTCTGCCATGACTTCCGGTTCTTCAATCTCTTCCTGCATATCAATCGTAACTATTTCGCTTTTTTTAGAATCAATTTCTTTCCCTTTTCCTTTTGGCTGTTGAACAGAAGTGACAACCGGTGCAATTATTTCCTTTTCCCGACCGGGTTGAAGCTGCTTTTCAAATATTGTTTCAGGTACTGCTTTTTCAGCTTCGATATTATCAGCAATCATATTATTATCCTGCTTTAACAAGAAATGATAAATTGAAAACATCCCTGCTATAATGATCACAGATGCAGCAGCGGCAACATATTTATATACTCTTCTTATCTTTATTTCTCTTGGGTATAATTCACGTTTCTTATAAAATAACCAGAACAATCCTTTTCTAATATCCAGTACCGCCTCTTCTTGCTCCTTAAAATCAGGCATTAATTTAAACCCTTCAACCGCTTCTTTACATAAAAGACATTCTTCAAGATGCAGACGAATTTTTTTCATGTTCTCCACGGTTAACTCACCATCATTAAACAACCGGATTGCCTCCGGTGTCAGACAACCTGAAGCTAAAAATAAACTGATTTTCTTATCCTTTCTCATTTTCCATTAAATAAATTCGCAAGTTTCTTTTTCCGTTTTGAATATGACTTTTAACTTTATTTACGCTGTAGCCTGTTTCTTTAGCTATCTCATCATATGATCTTTTTTCAAAAAAAAACAGGTGTATGCATTGTTTCTGTTCAGGGTTCAGACTTACAATTGCCTTCCCCATTTCGTTAAATTGTGCTTCCTCCTCAATCTTTTGATGCAAATCTTCATCAGATTCCACAGGAATTTGCTCACTTTTTCTTTTATCAAATTCAATAAAAAGGTCCTCTTTCCGGCTTCTTATCCTCATCAGGCAATAGTTCCTGCTTACAGTATGCAGCCATGACGGGAAATTGCTGATTTCATGCTGCAGCAGTTTGTTTATTAGGCTTTCCATAACTTCCATAGCAGCATCTTTAGCCTCCTCCTTATTTTTTAAATATTTCAAACATACACCAAATACAAGATGGATATACCTGTTAAACAAGGGTGCCAACATCTCCGTATCACCCCGTTTTTTATACCGGTTAATAATATCCATATCAGAAAGCATGTCCGCTTTCCCAATCTTTTTTCCCTTTCTGTTTATACTTCTTAAAAACAAAATACTGGTTACTGGTTACTGGTCACTGGTTACTGGTTACTGGTTACTGGTTACTGGTCGCCCGTTACTTTTTTCAAACATTTTTCAAATCTCAAACATCTTTGCGGTTAATTCTTCTCCACTACATCACAATTCTTTTATTCCCTCTATTCCCTTTAACCACTCTACTCCCTTATTCCCTTTTTCCATTATTTCTTTTATGGAATTCCGTCTCTTCCGGCATCCAATAAATGAAACCGGGCAATACCGGTCGGATTTATTTGTTTAACCAAAATTACTAAAAAATGAGAACTTTATATCAAAACAAAAAGCAAACGAAAAATTACATGATTTTTCTTGTAATTTTTATGATAACCGGATTATTAAATGCCTATTCCCAGCGTATAGTTTCGCCCGGGATTTTGAATCCGGAAGAGAGAAACCAGTCGCCCTATTTCTGGGTTCAAAGTGAAGATCCTGAAACAGACCGGTTACCACTGAAAAAAACTTCCGCAAATGTAAATATTGCAGGAGTTATTGCTGATGTAACCATTAACCAGGTTTACCAGAACACAGGGAATAATACTCTTGAAGCAATTTATGTTTTTCCCGCTTCAACCAGGTCGGCAGTATATTCAATGAAAATGAAGATTGGTGAAAGGGAGATAATTGCTGTAATACAGGAAAGGGAAAAAGCAAGGCAGAATTATGAAGCGGCTAAAGCCAACGGACAGACAGCATCACTACTGGAACAGGAAAGACCCAATGTTTTTACAATGAACGTGGCTAATATCCTTCCGGGTGACGTTATCGAGGTAGAAATGAAATATTCCGAATTGCTCATACCGGAATCTGCAATATATGAATTTGTCTTCCCTACCGTGGTTGGTCCGAGATATGCAGGAGATTCAGACTGCACCAACCCACAGGAAAACAATTGGGTAAGCAATCCATACCTGAAAGAGGGCAAATCGCCCAATTATTCATTTGATATAGAAGTGAATATTTCAGCAGGATTACCAATACAGTCTTTATCCTCACTCACGCATGATGTTACAATAACTTACCAGGGCAAGAACAAAGCAAGGATTGGTCTAAAGGATTCGGAAATATTCCAGGGTAATAAAGACTTTATTCTTGATTACCGCCTTTCCGGTGACAGGATTGAATCGGGACTAATATTATATAAAGGAGAAAAGGAGAATTTTTTCCTTGCAATGGTACAACCGCCAAAACGGGTTCTCCGTGAAGAAATACCTCCACGTGAATTTATTTTTATTGTAGATGTTTCGGGCTCAATGCATGGTTTTCCGCTTGATGTTTCCAAACAACTGATGAAAAACCTGCTTAATGATCTTAAACCCGAAGACAGGTTTAATGTCCTGCTTTTTGCCGGTTGTTCAAACCTGTTTTCTGAAGAATCGGTTCAGGCAAAAGAAGAAAATATCGCTAATGCTATAAATTTTATCAACAAGCAATCGGGTGGTGGAGGTACAGAATTGCTATCTGCTCTGAAAAGGGCAATGACCCTGCCACAAACCGAAGGGTATTCAAGGAGTTTCGTTATTGCCACCGATGGTTATATCTGTGTTGAGAAAAAAACTTTTGAGTTTATGGACAGGAACCTTGGTGAAGCAAACTTTTTCACTTTTGGTATCGGCTCTTCGGTGAACAGATATCTGATTGAAGGCATGGCACATATTGGGAGAGGCAAGCCTTTTGTTGTTATCAATGAAAAAGAAGCAGAGAAAAAAGCTGCCGGGTTCAGAAAATATATTTCAACCCCGGTACTAACTAATATTGAAGTATCATTCAATGGTTTTAATGCATACGATATTGAACCGTTGAATGTACCGGATCTGTTAGCTGAACGCCCGGTAGTTTTGTTCGGAAAATGGAAAGGATCACCAATGGGTTCAATTGAAGTAAAAGGCACATCCGGCGGGAAGAAGTATAATGAAACTCTGAATGTAAGTTCTGTAATTCCTTCAAATGAAAACTCAGCTATTAAATATCTGTGGGCAAGGGAAAAGATCCGTTTCTTAGACGATTATCAGCAGGTTTCAGGTTCTGATGATGATATAAAAGAAAAGGTCACTGCACTTGGTTTAAAATATAATCTTTTAACAAAATATACCTCATTTATCGCGCTGGATTCTGAAATAAGAAATAAGAACGGACAGATAACTACAATAAAACAACCTTTGCCACTTCCTGATGGGGTAAGTAATTATGCAGTAGGAGGAGGAGTAAAGAAATCCTTCGTATATTCCGGACGATCAGTAAAAGAAAAAAGATATGACATGGCTATTCAGGTTTCAGAAGAAGCAATGGAGACAGAAGATGACATGTCATATTCACTGGCTGTTGAAGTTAAGCCGGAATATAAGGGCGGCATAAATGAGTTAAATGCTTTTTTCAAAAAGAATCTTATTTTCCCCGAATCACTTAAAAACACAGGGATCAGAGGGGTTGTTTTTATTCAGTTCATTGTGGATAAAAATGGGAATGTAAAAGATATCAAAGTAATAAAAGGGTTACACCCCGATGCGGACCGTGAAGCAATAAGGTTAATTAAGTTAACAAACGGAAAATGGAATCCGGGTACCCGAAACGAAAAAGCTGCAGAGATGCAGATGATTATTCCCATTAAGTTTTAATTTATATTCATTTAACTCCCATATTTACGAATTAATTGACTTTTGTAGTAAATTGCAGATAAGTAACTACAAAACAATATGTAATTGTAAATGTCTGACCGGGATCATACAAATGGTTTAGAAAGAAAGTTAGGGCTCTTCCCTGTTACCAATATTGTAATTGCCAATATGATCGGTACAGGGATATTTGTCACTTCAGGTCTGCTAATGGCCGGTCTTAACAATCCCCTGATAATGATAATGCTATGGGTAGCCGGAGGAATAATGGCATTGTTGGGGGCGATGTGCTATGGTGAACTTGGAGCAGCATATCCCAGTGCCGGTGGTGAGTA
>JAUWPX010000056.1 GCA_030611395.1 Bacteroidota bacterium
TAATGCCTCAGGACTCATATTATAAGGATAATAGCCATCTTCCTATTGAACAAAGACAGGAGATTAATTTTGATCATCCTGGTTCAATTGAATTCCCATTATTGATAAATCATCTTAAAAAGTTGAAAAATGGTGAGATAATCGATATGCCGGTTTATTCATACCTTACATGTATAAGAGCTGATGAGACAGTAAAGTTACAACCAAAGCATGTGGTTATTGTAGAAGGAATAATGATACTTACTGACAAAGAGCTTAGAGAAATGATTGATATAAAGGTATTTGTTGATGCAGATGCAGATGACCGGTTAGCCCGTGTAGTTAAAAGAGATATTATTGAGCGTGGACGTTCTGTTGAAAAGGTGCTTGAACGTTACGAAAAGACAGTAAAACCAATGCATCTTCAGTTTATTGAACCATCAAAAAGATTTGCTGATATAATTGTACCCCAGGGAGGAAATAATAAGGTTGCTATCAATATTCTAACTTCTATTATTGAGAGAAATCTTTCAAGATCATCCGGTAAATTGCAGATATAAATATAAGTAACTAATCAAGTATTTGAAGTGAACTAAAGTGCCATTTTTATTTTCCTCAGGTACATTTGAATTGTGTTTTCAAGTCCGAAATAAAGAGCATCTGAGATCAGAGCATGCCCAATTGATACCTCTTTCAGTAAAGGGATTTTTTGAACGAAGAAAGTCAGATTATCCAAATTCAGGTCGTGGCCTGCGTTTAACTCCAGTCCTAACTCAATAGCCTTTTCAGCAGCAATGCAGAAAGGTTTAATTGCTTCTTCCCTGTTCTTATAGTAATTTGAAGCATATGGTTCGGTATAAAGTTCAATCCTGTTGGTGCCGGTATCAACTGCATTCTCAATATTCTGAAGTTTTGTATCAACGAAAACAGATGTTCTGATACCTTCGTTCTGCAAAATGCCAATTATATCCTTTAAAAATGATTTATTTTTTATCGTATCCCACCCGGCGCTTGAAGTAAGTGCCCCCGGAGGATCCGGGACTAATGTTACCTGGTGTGGTTTCACCGGTAAAACAAGCTTAAGAAAGCCATCTGATGGATATCCTTCAATATTTAACTCAGTTGTGATTAATGGTTTAATATCTGTTACATCCTGGTAGCGGATATGTCTTTCATCTGGCCTGGGATGAATAGTAATGCCCTGTGCTCCAAATCTTTGACAGTCGATAGTCGTTTTTAACAAGTCTGGTATGTTTCCTCCCCGGGCATTTCTCAGAGTGGCAATTTTGTTTATGTTTACACTTAAACGTGTCATAAAATCATTTATGGTTTCGTAATGGATATAAAAATTTGTATTTTTAACTACAAAATTAACTGTTTTTTTAATATGTAAGTAATGTTGGCAAAAGATTTAATATCTGATGTTGTCCCTGCATTAAGAACCTCTGATACAGGATTACGGGCATTAAGCTGGATGGAGATATTCCGGATTTCTCATTTGCCTATTGTAAATAACCATGAGTTTCTTGGTCTGATTTCCGATACTGATATCTATGATCTGAATATGGCTGATGAAGCGATTGGTAACCATAAGTTATCCTTATTTAGTCCATATGTTGTGTATGACCAACATATTTATGATGTGATGAAACTGGTAGCTGAGAACCGTCTTACGGTTGTGCCGGTTCTGAATGAAAAGAAGGAATATATGGGACTGATAACAATGAATGAGTTGTTATATCATTTTGCAGAAATGTCTGCTTTAAAAGATCCGGGAGGATTAATTGTACTCGAACTTAATCAAAATGACTACTCATTAACTCATATTGCACAGATAGTTGAAGGTAATGATGCGAAGATTTTGAGCGTTTATGTGTCTTCTCCGGATCAATCCACTAAGCTTGAGGTTACACTCAAGATCAATCGCACCGACCTGACATCTATTGTTCAAACGCTGAACCGGTATAATTATATTATTAAAGCTTCATATATGGAGGATCAAAATTTGGATAGCTTTTATAGCAACCGGTATGATTCATTTATGCGTTTTCTAAATATATAGTTCTGAGAAAGTAAATTTGTTAATACATGATTGCAGCAGTATATGGAAAATCAGTTGGACAGGATTTTTATCAGTCTATCAGGGATTTTTTTAATATCTTACTAAAAGAAGGTACAGATATTATAATTTACAAACCTTTTAAACAATTCCTTGAATCCAATTTAAATTGTTCACCCCGGGTAAAAGGTTTATTTAATTCCCATACTGACCTTCCGGATAATACAGACATGATATTTAGTATTGGTGGCGACGGAACTTTCCTTGAGACAGTTTCTCTGGTGAGGGAAAAAGGGATACCGATCGTGGGTATAAATAGCGGACGTCTCGGATTTTTGGCAACTATCTCACAGGAAAAACTACTTGGATCTCTGGATACCATTTTAAGCAAGAAGTTTTCTGTTGAAGAAAGGACACTGCTTAAGCTGGACTTTCAGGGAGCAAATAAGGAAGATTTTAACTATGCACTGAACGAAGTGTCCGTTGAGAAAGCAGGGACCACAATGATCACGATTCATGCTTATGTAAACGGGGAATTTCTTAATTCATATTGGGCTGATGGTTTGATCATTTCAACCCCTACCGGTTCCACGGCATATTCATTAAGTGTCGGGGGGCCAATAGTGATCCCCGGGTCAAATGACATTATTATTTCTCCCATTTCTCCACATAACTTAACTGTTCGTCCTTTAGTGATTCCTGATAAAGATGAACTCATACTTCGGGTGGAGGGCAGAGATGAAAAATTTATTACTTCAGTCGATTCCAGATCCGTTATACTGCCCAATAAGACAGAGGTGCGGGTAACGCGGGCAGAATTCAAAATAAAAATATTAAAGCTTGAGGGGCATAGTTATTACAGTACACTTCGGAATAAACTAATGTGGGGAGTTGACAAAAGGAATTAATAATTTAAACAAAACAAAAAATTTAGCCTGATTATCCTGAAATTCGAGTAAAAATAACTTTAAGGTACTAGGCAATAAAACATTCTCTTGAGTGTTAATTAAATACTGTCAGGATAAAGTTGATTTTTTTTTATAAATTTGTAATAAATAACCTGACGAAATCATGAAAAAGCTATTATTCTTCTTAATTGCTTCTTTTTTGTTCAACCTGACTGTTGATGCACAAGCATGGAGGATGAGGAGGTATGAGGCTGTTATAGGTATTGGTACAACCCACTATTTTGGTGATATTGGAGGATGGTCAAAGGATGAGAACATTCTTGGTTTGAGGGACATTGACTTTACACAGGTTCGGCCGAGTCTTTATTTTGGATTCAGATATAAATTATACGAAGATCTTGCTCTGAAGCTAAATCTTACTTATGGATATTTGCACGGTGACGATGCCGATGATGTCAATAGTAGCAGAAATTTTAAATTTTATACCAGCATTTTCGAACCATCTATTCAGGTTGAATATGCTTTTATTAAGGAGAAAGAGGCTATGAGCTATTTGATGATGAAAGGCGGAGGGATGAGTCAGTTCCATCCTTCAATCAGTTCTTATGTTTTTCTTGGCTTAGGCGGGGCTTTTTTTAAAGTTACTGAGAAAGAAAATTTACAGAATGTTGATCTTGAATATACTCCGGCAGCATTAGTGATTCCTGTAGGTATTGGTCTTAAATTCGGACTTAACACAAAGTGGTCAATTGGATTTGATCTGGGCGGAAGGTTTACTACATCGGATTATATTGATGGATATACCTCAGAATATTCTAAGTCGAAAGATGTATATTTTTTCGGAGTGTTTAACATGATGTATAAAATTGAAACGGGGGTAAACGGATTGCCGGTATTTAAATAGAATTCCGGGCGAAGCTGGAAAAAATGAAAAAAATTATTATCATTGCACTTTTTTCAGGGATAATTATTGGGGCGAAGGCGCAAAAGAAAGTTGATTTAGGATTTTTTGGAGGTGGCTCATATTACCTGGGAGATATTAATCAATCAAAACAGTTTTATTCCCTTTCATATGCCTTTGGCGGATTGTACAGGTATAACATAAATTCAAGGTATACTATAAGAGGCAGTATTTATTATGGTAACCTACTGGCTGATGATCAGGATTTCATAAACCCGTTTCAACAGAGCAGAGATATTAGTTATTCAGGTACTGTACTGGATGCTACCCTGCAGTTTGAGTTTAATTTTATGCCATACAGTACATTTGGCAGAGCTGGTGAATATGCTTTTTATACAACCGGTGGAATTGGGGTAGCGTTCATAAATACCTCAACCTTGCAACCGACATACAAGCTGGTTATTCCATTCGGGATTGGAGCTAAAGTGAACCTTGGTAAAAAAATGGGAATTGGTATTGAGTGGGGTTTTAGAAAAATGTTTTATGATAAACTGGATGGATTTGAAAACCCAATCGATCCGGAATACCGGTCGTTTATTCATAATTTTGACTGGTACTCAATAATAGGTATTTCTTTAACATATAAGATTTATGGTGGCTCGGAGGATTGTCCGGCATATTGGGATGAAAAGGTAATTGAGAAATGATACTAAAAGAAGAAATATCAAGGGGGAAATTACCTAATCATATTGCTATTATTATGGATGGTAATGGCCGTTGGGCAAAACAAAAAGGAAAAGACAGAATATTTGGGCATAAGAACGGGGTTGCTGCTGTTAGAGAAGTTACAGAATCTGCTGCCGAAATTGGAATTAAGTATCTTACTCTTTATGCTTTTTCAACCGAAAACTGGAGTCGTCCGTCGAAAGAGGTTAACGCACTTATGTCTTTGTTGGTTTCTGCAATAAGTGCAGAAACAAAGACATTGATGAAAAATAAGGTGCGTCTGTTGACCATTGGTGATACATCAAGATTGCCTGTTAGGGTTTACAAAAAGCTGGAAGATACTATTAAAAAAACATCAGAAAACAACGGACTCTCATTGGTGCTTGCTTTAAGTTATAGTTCCCGGTGGGAGATACTTAACGCGGTTAAAAATATTGCTTCAGAAGTAAGCAGAGGAAAAATTGATTTGGATCAGGTAAATGAAAATATTTTTTCAAATTATCTTTGCACGAAAAAAATTCCGGATCCTGAATTATTGATCAGAACAAGCGGAGAGCAGAGAATAAGCAATTTTCTTCTTTGGCAGATAGCCTATTCTGAACTTTATTTTACTAATAAATTGTGGCCCGATTTTAAAAAGGAAGATTTTTGTGCTGCGATTTTGGATTTTCAATCTCGTGAACGTAGATTTGGCAAAATTAGTGAACAGGTTAATTATTAATTATGATTGGTAGAAAAAAAATAAGATATATACAGGCAATACTTTTGATATTTGTGCTTTTCCCATTTCTTATGTTTTCACAGGAAAGTAAGGATGCTGACCGTCAAGAGGTTATGGATTATTTTTCTCCTAATGAATATATTATTGGTGGTATTTCAATTTCAGGAATCAAATACCTTGATGAAAATATTCTTGTGCAGATTTCAGGGCTCAAAGTGGGTGAGAAATTATTGATACCAGGTGAGCAAATAACCATGGCAGTGGAAAAAATGTGGTCGCAGGGCCTTTTTTCGGATGTGAGAATAACTAAAAAAACTATCTCGGGCGATTCTGTTTTTCTTGATATTTATCTTCAGGAAAGAGCAAGACTCTCCAGATTTGAATTTACCGGAATTTCAAAAAGTGAACGGAAAGACTTACTGGATGAGATTAATTTACTTAAGGGTAGTCAGGTTACAGAGAATATCATTAGTAATTCAAAAAGGATAATATACAACCATTTTGTTGAAAAAGGATTTTACGAAATTGAAGTCGATATTTCACAGAGGGATGATCCCGACCGGAACAATAGTTTGATACTGAAAGCTGATGTACGTAAAGCTGAAAGAATAAAGATCAAGGATATTGAATTTAAGGGTAATATAGTGTTCTCCGATGATAAACTTCGCCGGAAAATGAAGAATACTAAAAAGAAAAACCTTAATATTTTTAAAGCATCAAAATATATCCCGGAAAAGCTTAAGGAAGATAAAGCAAGTCTTAACGAACTTTATAACGAATTCGGGTATCGTGATTTTGAAATTCTGAGCGATTCGATATATACTGTGAGCGATGATAGAGTAGGGATGGTAATTGTGGTTGATGAAGGAAATCAATATTTCCATGGAGATATCAAGTGGGTTGGAAATACAAAATTTCCATCGGAATTATTGAATAGGGTTCTCGGAATTAAAACCGGAGATATTTACAACAAAACCTTATTGGAAGAAAGATTATTTATTGATGAAGATGCGGTTAATTCAATTTATATGGACAATGGCTATCTCTTTTTCCAGATCAATCCGGTTGAAATGCAGGTTGAAGATGATTCAATTGATCTGGAGATGCAGGTATACGAGGGGAAGCCGGCCTATATTGACAATGTGATCATTAGAGGCAATACAAAAACAAATGAGCATGTTGTCAGACGTGAAATAAGAACCCTGCCCGGTGAACTGTTCAGTAAAACGGCTATTATGCGTTCAGCCAGGGAAATTGCCCAGCTGGGCCATTTTGATCCTGAAAAAATTTCGCCTAATCCAATTCCAAATCAGGCCGAAGGAACTGTTGACCTGGAATATGACCTGGAAGAAAAAGCTAATGATCAATTTGAAATTTCCGGAGGATGGGGTGCGAATATGTTAATAGGTACAATCGGTCTCCGGTTTAACAATTTTTCTTTCCGTAATGTTCTGGATCATAAAGCCTGGAGACCGGTACCAACAGGCGACGGACAGTCATTAAGCTTAAGAGCACAATCAAACGGAAGGTATTACCAATCATATAACATCACATTTGTTGAACCCTGGTTTGGGGGTAAAAAACCTAACTCTTTTACATTTTCGCTTTTTAGATCTCTGCAGACAAACGGAAGAGAAAAGGGTGAAAGTGGAAGACAATCGTTAAATATTGATGGTGGTGCTCTTGGATTGGGAAAAAGATTAAGTTGGCCCGATGATTTTTTTCACTGGTATAACGAAATAAGTTATCAGAACTATAATCTGAATAACTGGACACAGTATTTTTTATTCTCTGACGGACGGTCAAATAATTTTAGTTTTAAAACGCGTTTGGCAAGACATTCTTCCGGACCAAGTCCCATTTATCCCACTCAGGGTTCCAGTTTTTCGTTGAGCCTTCAAATCACACCTCCCTATTCAGCTATTAGCGGCAAAGATTTTTCAGCCGCGGATATAACAGATAATGAGAAGTATAAGTGGATAGAATATCATAAATGGGGATTTAAGGCCGACTGGTATCTTACTTTGGCAGGGAAATTGGTATTGAATACTAAAGCGGCCTTTGGTTATCTTGGTCATTATAATCAGGATATCGGTCCTTCACCATTTGAAGGTTACGACCTGGGTGGTGACGGAATGACAGGATACAGCCTCTATGGCCGGGAAACCATAGCTCAGCGAGGATATGAAAATGGTTCTTTGACACCGGTTGTAAATGGAAAAAAATCGGGGAATTTGTATGAGAAACTAACATTGGAACTGCGGTATCCAATTTCAATGAATCCGCAGGCAACGCTTTTCGCTCTGATATTTGCTGAAGCCGGTAATGCATGGTATAGTTTCGGTGATTTTAACCCCTACAGAATTAAAAGAGCTGTGGGTGTTGGGCTAAGAGCTTTTTTGC
>JAUWPX010000078.1 GCA_030611395.1 Bacteroidota bacterium
AATCCGGACCTTGATAAAAAACTTGTCTGAAAATGAAAAGGAGATGATTGCTAAACTCGCTCTCAAATATAACCCAGGTACAAGAGCATTAACCGGTAGTATATTGGATCAGGTTACCGAGTCGGATATAACTGATAAATTACTGGACTCCCTTAATCCGGTATCTGTCTTTCCTTATAATATCATAGGGGATACAACACTTGATAAAGAGAAATGGAGGATAACATTAGAGCTAATTGCAATTAAAGGGTGTCCGAATTAAGATCGGGAATGAATGAGTTGAAATATGTAACTAAATTAAAGCGATTACTTATAAGAATAATTTCTCCAAATCCGACTCATTTGTAGCATAATGAACGCTTACCTCGTGAGTCGTGAAAATATTTTTTCTGTCTGTTTTAGCTAAAATGATCATTCTCTGAACATTGTCACTGGTATTTATAAAATTTAGCTCAATACCTAACTTCTTCAATGCTTTCATCTCAATTACTATTTGATGAGCGGCAGAACTTGAAATGAAATTAATTTCACTAAAATCAATAATTACTAACTCCAAATAATTAGTGCTAAAATTGAATATATTCTCAATTGCAGCACGAGTAGATATGTTATGAGCAAATTTCTCTTTTAATATTATCTCTCTTGTTTTCATAATCCTCCAAATCAATTTATTGTGTAAATATAATAATTATTTTATTTATCTTGTTACCAGTATTATACGTAATTATACAATGAGAAGTTTTGAACTCCCTTTTTTATTCGTATTGCAACAAATGTGCCAGGCCAATTTGTTTCTAAATTTATTATTTTATTTTCATAATAAATGCTGCTACCACTAAAAATAGCAAAATCACCATTCAGCCCCATAGATGATATTGCTTTAGAAGTTCTAATGCCAGTTCCTCTTTCAATACTTTTAGTAGAAATTCCATCAATTGCAGCTTTTAGTGCCTCTTCGTGTGTCGTGATTTTTTCAAAGTCATGATCTTTATAGGATCCCAGAATCGTCTTCCCATTATCAATAATACATAAATCTAAATATTCGGTAGTTGGATAGTATTGAATGAGCAACCAACCCCGGTTAACACCTGAATGCTCAATTATATTATCAGTAATCTCAGATATTAAATAGCTAAATGCAGATTCATAATTATTGTCAAGGTTTAAATTATCTCTTACCAGTGTGTTAATCTTTGACAGGACTTTTTCCCTGATAAAAGTTTGCACATTTCCTCTTTCAGTCGAGAAATTAATTATAGGCAGATAATTTTTTTTGCGATATTTATTTAATAATCTATCCCAATTATCAATTTCATCAGGTTTTAGGCCTATTGGGAAATATATATTTTTCATATATGATCTGCAATTCCTCCAAAAAGGGAATTGGAAATAAATTTTGAATCTATTTTCATTAAGATAATCTTTAAGTGAAGCAATAGCTAAAACAAAAAGTGGATGAACAAACTTTATATTTGAAAGACTGATTACAAATTCCTTTTCATCCGGATGTGATTGTAAGAAGTTTAGAAAATCAATAATTTCTTTCAATTGTGCACCTAAAGAACTTCCTTTTGGTTGTTCAAACACAAGGTTATAAATTTTCTTACCCATGATGAGCTAATTTATATAGTTTTATTAATGCATAATCTTTTTCTTCCTGGGGTGAATCTGGCCACTTGAATAGGGCTTGAAACGAGGGTCAACTTTTCTTGAGATAGATTGAAAGGGTTTTCCATATTAGGTTTGATTTGGTTGAAGAAATTATCTCAATATAATTCAAATTGAAATTAGTCTTTTAAATAACCGAAGTTAGTAAATATTCAACAAGTTAAAAAACCTTACATCATGCATTATATTTGAACAATTTTTCTAATTTTAGTCTCATAATAAACGTAATGCTGATAGAGTGAGCAATACACAGAAAAACCTTTCTCAGTGAACGAAGCTGAAACCAGAAAAGAAATAATTAACAAAAGTGCAAACAATGCACAAAAAATGGTAAATAAGTATGTATACAAAAAAATCAAATGATCTTGTTTTGTGGGATTACTCCGCCCGCCATAGCCTTCGGCGATGGCGGGTTTCGCTTCCCGAAAATCGGGACAGGCTGTGATCCCGGGGGTATGAAAGCAAGTTTTCACCAGGGATTACTCGTCTCCGCCTGGCGGCGGAGTCTCGTGATCCCTGGTGTGGCACCCTGTAAACCCTCAAACCAACCCTAACGGGTTATTTTTAAAACCCCGGCTGACGCCGGGGTTGGTTTGAGGGTTTGCGGAGAAAGAGGGATTCGAACCCCCGGTCCGTGTGAACGGACAACGGTTTTCAAGACCGCCGCATTCGACCACTCTGCCATTTCTCCGCTGCAAAAGTAGAAATTTTTTGTAAACCTGTATATTTTTACTTTACAAAAGATATTTATCAACAGATTGTTGATAAATTCTTAATAGATAGTCAGTTAGATGTAATCGCCTGGTATGCAATACAATAACGTTATTTAAGCTTCTCAAACCTCTATTATTCTTGAAAAACAGTAAAAAATATGTGAATTTATGTTAGTGATATTTGCTAAACATTAGAAATAATCTATATTTGTAGGTAATTGAAAGAAATTATTGAATTTTTTAACCTCTAAAAACAATTTATTATGAACAAAGCACAATTAATTGATTCAATTGCAAACGAAGCTAAATTAACTAAAGCTGATGCCAAAAGAGCTCTTGACGCCTTTGTAAGTACAACAACCGGTGCCCTTAAAAAAGGAGAGCGTGTTGCTTTAGTAGGCTTTGGTTCATTCTCTGTTACAAAAAGGAATGCCAGGACTGGCAGGAATCCTCAAACCGGACAGCCAATAACTATCAAAGCAAAAAAAGTTATTAAGTTTAAGGCAGGTAGCGATCTTGCAGATGCAGTTCAATAAAAGAGATTGTCTTGTTAAATAAGGGAGTGCTTTTGTGCTCCCTTTTTTTATTAATAATTTGTCGGAATACTAATAATTTTGAATGTTTAATAACCATGAATAAGAAAATTCGTAGTGAACTCATTCAATTCTTTTCAGATATGGTGACTCCTGAAAGAGAGAGGCTATTCCATATGGTGCTTCAGAAAAGGACAAAATACATTACTGTTGTTTTGGAGAATTTCTATCAGTCACATAATGCCAGTGCAATTATGCGAAGTTGTGATTGTTTCGGTGTACATGATATGCATATTATTGAAAATGGGAATGAGTATGCAGTAAATCCTGATATTGCCCTGGGATCTTCGAAATGGGTTAATATTATTAAGTATAACCAACTTAATGAAAATACACCGGTTTGTTATCAGGAATTAAGAAAAAATGGATATAGAATTATTGCTACTACACCTCATATGGGATCAAAGATGCTTGATGATTTCAATCTGTTAAATGGGAAGATAGCGCTGGTTTTTGGGACCGAACTTGAAGGACTATCTGAATTTGCTCTTGAAAATGCTGATGAACACCTGAGAATTCCTATGTTTGGGTTTACTGAAAGTTTTAATGTTTCAGTCTCTGCTTCTATTATTCTATATAAACTTACCGGCGAATTACGAAAACCCGGTATCAATTGGGAATTAATGAATGATGAAAAACAGGAAATTTTGTTGCAGTGGCTTCGGCAATCGGTTAAAAGATCAGAAAAACTTGAAAAGGAATTTTTAAAAAAAAGGTAACTATTCAATGCCGGATAGAAATGATTGAATGATAGAATGCGTAAATTTTCGGGACTGTTGCCGATCACTTAATTACAAAAACAGATATGACCTGAAACTAAAATATTAAGCATAACATTTTTATCAAATTTTTAATTATCTTTGATAAACGTAATAATTCTATTGATAAGATGTTGGTATTTCATGGTGAAAAGGCAAATTAACAAAATAACTTATATATGAATTGTATTATTATTGAAGATGATAAGCTTTCCAGAATGCTTATAGAAGAATATATCGGAAGAACTGAAGGCTTAGTTAAAATTGAGTCGTTTGAGAGTGCTATTGATGCAATTAATTTATTGAAAGAAGATGACCAAAAAATCGAATTAATTTTCCTGGATATTGAAATGCCTGAAATGGATGGTATTGAATTCTTAAAAAGCCTGAAGAAACTGCCACAGGTAATTATTACCTCATCACGTGATAAGTATGCATTACAGGCTTTTGATTTTAATGTTACCGACTATTTGTTAAAACCAATTACCTATTCCAGATTTATTCAGGCAGTTGAGAGAGCTCAGAATAGAAAAAGAACAGAGACGAAGAATACTGAAAATAGCAGGGAGATTTTTATTAAAAAGGGCTCTACTCTTATCCGAATGAAATATGAAGATATTGTTTGGGTGGAAGCTCTTGAAAATTATATAATACTTAATACATTAAATGATAAGGTTACGATACATTTCACAATGAAAGCGATTGAAAAGAAATTGCCTTCAGATATTTTTATCAGGGTCCACCGTTCTTATATTGTAAATAAATCCAGGATTAAAGTAATAAAGGATAATTCAGTGGAATTGGGTTTTAAAGATTCTAACAAAAGTATCCCAATAGGTAAGTCATATAAGGATCAGTTGATTAGTGATATTAATCTTATTGTTAAGTAGTGTTTGCTTCACACAAGCAGTTGTTTCTGAGACATTTTGGACAAACATCTGTTAATCCCCTCGCATTTGAAATTGAGAAGGCACGGGGTATCTATCTTTTTACTCCTTCAGGGGAAAAGTATATTGATCTTATATCTGGTGTTTGTGTAAGTAATCTGGGACATAATCATCCTAAAGTTATTAAAGCTATTAAGGATCAGGTGGATAAACATCTTCATTTAATGGTATATGGAGAGTTAGTCCAAAAACCACAGATAGAACTGGTAAAATTACTAACTGACAATCTGCCGGAAACCCTCGATTCAGTTTTCCTGGTTAATTCGGGAAGTGAATCTGTGGAAGGGGCTATGAAGCTTGCTAAGCGGATTACAGGTCGACATGAAATAGTTGCCTTTAGAAAATCTTATCACGGAAGTACTCACGGAGCCCTCAGTATTCTTGGTGACGAATCGTATAAAGATGCTTTCCGCCCTCTGGTCCCATCAATCCGGTTTCTGGATTTTAATCGTAAGGATCAACTGGATCAAATTGGTTATAATACTGCATGTGTTGTAGTAGAACCTGTTCAGGCTGAAGCAGGTGTGATAATGCCGGTGAATGACTTTTTGCCTGAACTAAAGAAGCGCTGTTTAGAAACCGGTACACTTCTGATATTTGATGAAGTGCAAACAGGATTTGGACGAACAGGATCATTGTTTGCCTTTGAGCAATTTAAGGTTTTGCCTGATATTTTAGTGCTTGCCAAAGCATTAGGGGGAGGAATGCCATTGGGTGCATTTATTTCATCTTCTGAGAATATGTCGCAGTTAAAAAATAATCCTCCCCTGGGTCATATTACAACCTTTGGGGGTCATCCTGTTTCTTGCGTAGCAGCTCATGCTGCCCTGCAGGTACTTCTGGAAGAAAAAATAATTATTGATGTTAACAGAAAGGGTAACCTGTTTAAAAAACTTATCCATCATAAGGCAATAAGAGAGTTTAGGGGGATGGGCTTGTTTTTTGCTGTTGAGCTAAAATATCCTGATCATGCTAAACGACTTATTGAACAAGCACCCCGGAAAGGATTCCTGCTTGATTCCTTTCTGTTCAGATCTGATTCTTTCCGTATTGCTCCGCCTCTTAATATATCGGATGATGAAATAAGAATGGTGTCGAGCCGGTTATTGGAATTAATTGAAGAAACTCAATAATTTATCTTATTTTTGAAATATGGTACCAGGTTTTCTTAATAATATTCAAAAAAAGAAGCGTGTCTTTATTTATTTTGTCGACCAGAACAGGACTTTTTTTCCACTGGTTAAGGAAAAGCTATCAAATGAAGAGAATTATAAAGCGCATTTGTTCTCAACATCAGGTACTTTATTTGATCATCTGAAAACTTCAAATATTGACAATACCGGTATAAATATATTTTTCATAAATACTGAAAATACTCATGATGGTGTTTCAGAAAAGGAAAAATTAATTAATAGTGTAAAAAAAATTAAAAATATATATTCTGATTTTCATGTATTTGCTCTTACTAACCTGAATGAAGAAAATATACATAACGAATTAATTACTGCCGGTGCTCTCGGAATCATTCCTAAGAATGACAGTTCTGTCCTTAGAATTCTAAATCATGTTAATGGTTTAATAAGTGAGAAAAATCTTGAAGAAAAGCGTAAAGCAAGAATTTTACCTCTTAAAATTTTGTTACTATTTGTTTTACTCATCATTATTTTAGCAATAATTGCTCATTTCATACACCCTGAAATTTTTTATACCTGAAGTAACCTGTCTGTGACTATTTGTCAGGTGTTTTTTGTTGGCATATACTTTGTCATGAGGATGATGATTCTGATATAATTGTATAACCAAAAATATTGATAAAATGAGAAAAGGGAAGATTGATGTAAAAACAGAGAATATTTTTCCAATAATAAAGAAATTTTTATATTCTGATCAGGAAATATTTCTCAGAGAGCTGGTTTCTAACGCCATTGATGCTACACGGAAAATCCAAACACTTGCTTCAGCAGGAGATTTTAAAGGGAAACCCGGTAGTGAAACTATACATGTAAAGTTAGACAAAAAGAAAAAAACTATTACTGTTTCCGATCATGGGATTGGAATGACAGCTGATGAAATTAATAAATTTATCAACCAAATAGCTTTCTCAAGTGCAGCAGATTTCCTGGAAAAATATAA
>JAUWPX010000317.1 GCA_030611395.1 Bacteroidota bacterium
CAAGAAGTATCCCTGCAACATTTATTAGCAGTATCCTGCTTTTATAAAACAACAACCCAACAAAAAGAGTAAACATAGGTGTAAGGGAGTTCAGCATACCGGCAAGCGAACTGTCAATCCTGGTTTGCGCTTTGGTAAATAGCATTGCGGGAATGGCGTTCCCGATAACCCCAACTATTAACAATGAAATAATATTCTCTTTTTTTATTTTTTTGAAGTGCTTAATTGCAATTGGAAGAAAAGCAAGGTAAGATATAAAAATACGAAAGGCGGCTACCTGATTACTTGTAAAAGCATCAAGACCTTTTTTCATCAGTATGAACGATGAACCCCATATCAAAGACAAAATCAGAAAAACAATCCACTGCCAGATTTTTTTATTAGGATCCATTTTTTTAAGCAAAGATAAATTAATTAACTCAAGGCAAAAGGGAATAGAGGGAATAGAGGGAAAAGATGGAATTGTGGAAAAATGGAATAGTGGAATAGTGGAAAAATGGAAGAATGAAGCGAAGAAAAACTAACCGCAGAGTTCTTAAAGACGGCGCAAAGTTCGCAGAAGAATATTTGTACTTTGCGTTCTTTGCGCATCCTTAGCGTACTTGGCGGTTAATTCTTTAATCCGTGAATAATACTATAAATGAATTTTCGAAAAAAATATTCTGGTTAAATGATAAGGTGCTACATTTGTAATGCTTTAATGCAGCATAATAAATTTTCAAAATTATGAAGGAATATAAAATATATGTTAACGGAAAGTTTACAACTACACAAACTATTTTAGAAGTCACAAACCCTTACAGCAACAAGGTATTTGCGAAAACGTATCTTGCGGGTGCGGATGAGTTGGAAATTGCCATATCAGGAGCTGAATCGGTTAAAGAAGAAATGCAAAACCTGCCATCGTACAGGCGATATGAAATACTCAGACAGATATCGGATACAATAATAAAAATGCGGGAAGATCTGGCTAATGTGCTTGCGAAAGAGTCAGGGAAACCCATAAGATATGCATTGGGTGAGGTTGATCGTGCTTCACAGACTTTCCTGGTAGCGGCTGAGGAAAGTAAAAGGCTGCCGGGTGGATATATTTCAATTGACTGGACTGCTAAAGGTGAAGGAAAAGAGGGATGGATCAAATATTTTCCCGTTGGGATGATAGCAGGCATATCTCCTTTCAATTTCCCATTGAACCTGGCTGTCCATAAAATTGCTCCTGCAATTGCTTCGGGTAATACAATTATTCTAAAACCTGCAAGATCAACTCCTTTGTCAGTACTGGAACTGGCAAAGATCATTGATAAAACCTCCCTTCCAAAAGGCGCCCTGTCCATTTTGCCAATGGATAGAAAAGCCGGTAATCAACTTGTTACAGATGAAAGGTTTAAGCTGTTGAGTTTTACCGGTTCGCCTGCTGTTGGATGGAAAATGAAACAGGATGCCGGGAAAAAGAAAGTTTTACTTGAACTTGGTGGAAATGCCGGGGTGATAATTTCTGAATCAGCTGATATTGACCTTGCAGTTGAAAAATGCCTGGTTGGATCCTTTGCGTATTCAGGCCAGGTTTGTATCCATGTACAACGAATATATGTTCAAAACAGTGTTTTTGATGAGTTTAAAACAAAGTTTATAAAAAAAGTAAAGGAACTGAAGGCAGGAGATCCGCTTGATCCGGAAACCGAAATATCAGTGATGATAGATGAAGAAAATGCAATAAGGGTTGATGAATGGGTAAAAGAAGCTGTTGGCAGTGGTGCTGAAATGCTTTGTGGTGGTGCGAAAAAGGAGTCCTTTTTTGAGCCAACGGTTTTAACCGGTACACAACCCGAAATGAAAGTTTGTTCTCTTGAAATATTCGGACCGGTAATAACACTTGAGAAATTTAACCGCTTTAGTGAAGCGATCTATGCTGTAAATAATTCGAAATATGGTTTACAAGCAGGTGTATTTACAAATGCATTGAATGAAATGGACGTGGCATTTAATGAAATAGAAGCCGGTGGTGTAATACTTAATGATGTGCCAACCTTCCGTGTTGATCATATGCCATACGGAGGTGTGAAAAATTCCGGTCTTGGAAGAGAAGGTGTCAAATATGCTATATTTGAAATGATGGAACCAAGGTTGCTTATAAAGGGAAAAGCAACCAGTAACCAGTAACCTGAATCCTGGCATTGAGTATAAATGCAATTTAAAAAATGAAATTATACTAAGTGACAGGATAGTGTTTATCAAAATAAATATTACTTTTACAACTTTTAAGAGTAAAATGAAACCGGATTAGAGTTGTCGCGTATAATAGTGAGAACAAGATTTACAGGAGTATTATGGAATTACAGTTTTTAATCAAGGGATTTATAGTAGGTTTAGTGGTATCAATACCATTAGGTCCGATGGGGGTTTTATGTATACAACGAACTCTTAATAAAGGAAAATCCTCCGGCATTTCTTCAGGGATGGGAATAGCCACAGCTGATACTATTTTTGCTTTAATTGCCGGACTTGGAATATCTTTCATTATTCATTTTCTCAGTGAACAGCAACTTATCATTAAAATGATTGGCGGGTTAGTTATTGCATTAATTGGTTTAAAAATATTCATTGCTAACCCGGTAAAACAATTAAAAAAACACAGGAAAGAAGGAAAAACTTTATTTGAAGATTTTTTTTCAATTCTTTTTATGGCCCTTTCTAATCCGTTTACTATCTTTTTATATATTGCCATTTTTGCAGG
>JAUWPX010000393.1 GCA_030611395.1 Bacteroidota bacterium
AGTTTTTGTATAATCTCTTGTTGCACATCTTACATCTTCAGCCCTGCTTTTAAATGATCCTCCTCTGATAACATGTTCGGTTCCTTCTTCCGGGCCGGTGGGATCCTTAATCAATTCCTGTGAATATTGGCTGTAAATATCCCTGGCATACCAATCCTGGCAAAACTCTGCCACGTTACCCGGCATATTTTGTAACCCAAATGGATTGGGTTTTACATTCGCGGGTTCAATGGTTTTACCAGTTCCTGATCCTATAAAGTTAATATATTGATATATTTCATCACTGCTTTTTGAAAATATTTTACCAAAAATTCCTTTTTTCATAAAATCTTTTGGTTCACCTTCGAAAAAATAGGAACCTGTTATTTCTCCCCGGCAGGCATATTCCCATTCAGCCTCAGTTGGAAGCCGGTATCTTTTCCCGGTTACTTTTGATAGCCATTTGCAGTATGTTTCAACAGCATGATAAGTCATAGTAATGGCAGGTCGTTTTCCTGTTCCCCATCCCTGGTCGGGCGCTCCCCAGGGTGGTGTTGCACCGGTGATTGCATCGGGATCGTTATTTTGTTTTTTGCTCTGATCGGTTGTACGTCCCTCTGAAGCAGTAGCAGTGTAAAAAGATAAATACTCATCCCATGTAACTTCTGTTTTAGCAATGAAAAACGGGGAAAGTTCTGTTTTCCTGACAGGTCTCTCATTTGGCTGACCGGCTTTTTTATCAGGACTGCTACCCATTTGAAACGTTCCTCCCGGAATTGCAACCATATCAAACTTTACATTGGATCCGGGGATATATTCTGTAAAATTTTCAAATTTCTCAACTGTGGCGGGATGAGTGAAAATAATTTCATTTTCTGTAGCTACTAAACCAAAGGATACATTCTTTGCATGAACAGCATTTTTGGAATAATGACCAACCTGTAAATGGCAGTTAATGCAATGGAGTTCATTTTCATGTTCGGTGTAGTAAAGATGTGCCTCATCGCCCTCTTTTGACAGTTGTAGCGGGAATAGATTTTGATGACATTTTTTGCATGATATCTCATAAGTGTGATTTATAGCATATTCAGGTAATGATTTTTGCTCCCAGTTGAATTCTGAACTGTCTTTAAATAATTTACCATAAAGATCCACGATTCCTGTTATTGCTTTTTCCTTAAGGTAGCCCTGGCCTTCAGGTGGGAGGTGACAATCAACGCAGTGAACAATAATACCACTGGCATTATCAAAATGTGTGGAAAACTTCCATGATGAATGTGTTTGAGGATGAACATGACAAGAGGCACAAAACCGGTCGGTTGAAGTTAACTGAATAACTTTTCTGCTGCCCGAAAAAAATATTAATCCAAGAATAAACCCCGTAAATGCTATAAGTATTGTTTTATTCCTGAGTATTTTTCTGCTTTTCATAGAAACAAATAAATAGGGATCGGTTATAAAATTTTGAAAATACAATAAAAAAATTAATTTTCAGATGAATTTTATTAATTAATTACTATTTTAGAAGTTTGTAATTAATTAATTTGAAATAGCTATAAATTCAATTCTAAAAAATTTAAATTATGAGCAAATCAAAAGAAAACAAAAAGTTTAGCAGACGGTCTTTCATTGGCCGGACTGCAGCAGCTACTGCCGGGTTTACAATTTTACCCAGCTATGTAGTCAGCGGACTTGGCCACAAAGTACCAAGCGATAAATTGAATATTGCATGTGTTGGTATTGGAGGGATGGGTAATACTAATTTGAGAGCCATTAAAGACCAGAACATCGTTGCTCTTTGTGACGTGGATTGGGGTTACAGTGAACGTGTTTTTAAGAATTATCCTGAAGCAAAACAATATAAAGATTT
>JAUWPX010000346.1 GCA_030611395.1 Bacteroidota bacterium
AGGGTTCGATCCGGTTGTTTTCAAAGCTAATAATGATTTTTACCGTGTTGGTATGAAAGGATATTCTTCACTCGACCTTGCAATAGACGAGATGAAAGAAATGAGAAAAAAGCAGGGTTTTGAACAAGTGTGGGTAACGAAATATTAAGAAGAACAAAGCTTCACAAAGTAATTTACAAAGCAATATTTGATAGTTACGAGTTTCGTGTTACGGGTTACGAGTTAAAATCTTTGAACCCTGAATTCTTCATTTTTCCCTGGTGCTTTATTTTTCTACTTCACAGTACAGCCATCGGGTATTTTTTCGGTGGGAGAGACAAAAGTTAATTTTCCTTCACCTGTTTCAGCCATCAGGATCATTCCCTGAGATTCTATTCCTCTTATTTTACGGGGTTCCAGGTTAAGCACTATTGATATTTGCTTTCCAATAATTTCAGCAGGATCGAAATGTTCGGCAATTCCGGCAACAAGAGTTCGTTCATCTACGCCGGTGCTTATTTTTAGCTTGAGTAATTTTCCGGTTTTAGGAACTTTTTCAGCTTCAAGAATAGTAGCCGTCCTGATATCAACTTTAACGAAATCTTCAAATGATATAGTATCTTTTTGTTTCATAATCCCGGTTGTGTTTTCAGATATTTTTCGTGTTAGGGTCAGTTTATTTACCTGTTTTTCAATTATTTCATCTTCAATTTTCTCAAATAAAAGAGAAGATTTATTTATTTTATGTCCGGCAGAAAGCAGATCTTTTTGTCCGATTTTTTCCCAGCCCCCTCCTGAAAAATTCAGGAATTCTTTAATTTTTTCTACCGTGAATGGGAGGAAAGGTCCCAGGATAAGAGATAAGTTCGCGGTTATTTGCAACGAAATATTAATTATTGTTCCAACCCTTGTTTTGTCTGTCTTAATAACTTTCCATGGTTCTGTATCTGCCAGATATTTATTACCCAGTCTTGCCATATCCATAGCAAATTTTTGAGCTTCACGGAAACGGTAATTCTCCAGACTGTTTTCGACCCTGTTCTTCAGTTTTAATATTTCGTCTAAGGTTTCTTTATCAAAGTCAGTTAATTCCGATAATTCCGGCACTTCTCCGTCAAAATATTTCTGCGTGAGGATAAGTGCACGATTAATAAAATTCCCCAGCACTGCTACAAGTTCGTTGTTGTTACGCGACTGGAAATCTTTCCATGTAAAGTCGTTATCTTTAGTTTCGGGAGCATTGGCAGTTAGTGCATACCGCAGTACATCCTGTTTTCCGCTAAACTCTTCCAGGTATTCATGAAGCCATACTGCCCAGTTCCTGGAGGTAGAGATTTTATCTCCTTCAAGGTTAAGGAATTCATTAGCCGGAACATTATCAGGGAGGATATAGCTTCCCTCGGCTTTGAGCATTGACGGAAAGAAAATACAATGAAAAACAATATTATCCTTGCCGATGAAGTGCACCATTTTAGTGCCAGGATCTTTCCAGTATTTTTCCCAGTTTTCTGTCAGTTCTCTGGTAGCAGAAATATATCCTATCGGGGCATCGAACCAGACATACATTACTTTTCCTTCAGAATTATCAATTGGCAGAGGAACACCCCAGTTCAGGTCACGACTAACAGCCCTGGGTTGCAGTCCGGTGTCGAGCCATGATTTACATTGTCCGTAAACGTTGATTTTCCAGTTTTTGTGGTCCTCCAGGATCCATTTTTTCAGGAATGGCTCATATTTATCCAGTGGCAGGTACCAGTGTCTGGTTTTCTTACGAACCGGTTCACTTCCGCTTATAGTTGATTTTGGATTGATCAGATCTGTTGCATTCAGTGATGTTCCACATTTTTCACACTGGTCGCCGTAGGCATTTTCATTCCCGCAGTGAGGACAGGTTCCTGTAATATACCTGTCGGCAAGGAACTGATTTGCTTCATTGTCATAATATTGCTCCGTCTCCTGTTCAATAAAATCTCCGTTATCGTAAAGTTTTTTAAAGAATTCAGAAGCGGTTTTATGATGAATTTTAGCTGAAGTTCTTGAATAAATATCAAAATCAATCCCGAATTCTTCAAATGATTTTTTATTCAATGAATGATATTTATCGACAATAACCTGGGGAGAAACCCCTTCATTTCGTGCTTTCAGAGTAATAGGTACACCATGTTCATCAGAACCGCAGATTGAAATAACATCTTTCCCTTTTGCCCGTAGATAGCGGGTATAAATATCTGAAGGGACATAAACACCGGCAAGGTGCCCGATATGAAGTGGTCCGTTAGCGTAAGGCAATGCAGAAGTAATAAGGAAGCGTTTATATTCTTTCATCAAAACAGGGAGTTATTAAAAATAAACAAATTGAAACAAAGATAACCAAGAAAATCATATTTTTGGAGTAAAAAAAGAATCACAGAGACTTTTGAGACAA
>JAUWPX010000235.1 GCA_030611395.1 Bacteroidota bacterium
TGCACTTCCTTCTCATCTTACAATGGGAATGGGAATTAAACTGGCTGGTGAAACGTTAGGGCTTCCTATAATTACACATGATCATGATTTTGCATGGGAAAGAGGTGACAGATATATTTCTCCACATAAAGAAATTACTAAGTTCGTTGATGAAGCATTTCCCTTAAGACTTCCGAATTCTTATCATGCTGTTATTAATTTAAATGCGCAAACAACTCTTAAAGAGAAATATAACAGAAGTTCTGTTGTTGTTCCCAATGTAATGGATTTTAATGTTCCATTCGGGGAAAAAACCTCAAAAAACAAAAATTTACGAGCTGACCTGGGCCTTGAAGAAGATAATCTTTTGCTTTTTCAGATAACACGTATTGTTGAGAGAAAAGGAATTGAAGTTGCTATTAAGCTTATTGACAAGCTTGATAATAAAAAAATAAAGCTTGTTATTACCGGAGATTATAAAGATGATGAGGGCAGTATATACTATAATATGCTTATCAACCTGATCCATGAATTGAAGGTAAGCAGGCAAATTGTTTTTGCTTCTCATGTTATACACAATAAGGGTCTTTCTGGAGATGGGGGCGATACAAGATATTCATTATCCGATGCTTATGCAAATTCTACCGCCTGTACATATTTCAGTACTTACGAGGGTTTTGGTAATGCATTTGTTGAAGCGGTTCTGGCAAAACGTCCCATTTTTGTTAATAATTACAAGCCTGTTTACTGGCCTGATATCGGCAGTAAAGGATTTAAAGCCGTGATGCTTGAAGATAATGTACTTACCGATGATGCTGTTGAGCAAATGAGAGAGGTAATATTTAATAAAAAATTAAACCGCGAAATTGCTGAATTTAATTATGCTCTTGGAAAAAAACACTTTTCTTACGAAATTCTTGAACAAAAAATGCAGGAATTGATTGATTTAACTACCGGGTAGAGCCAAGAGCAAGGAGCAAGGAGCTACATCATTAATTCAGAAGTGATGTTATCAGCAATTAATTTCCCCTGGTCTGTGAGTATAAGATTATCCTTTTTTTCCTCAATCATACCATAATCAATAAATCTCCTCGAAAGCCCCAGGCAATAATCCATTGCTTCTTTGCTGTAGTTTTCTTCAAGGAATTTAAGATCAATACCCCACATTGTCCTTAGTGATGTTAATATATATTCATTATATTTTTTCCTGTTATCCAGGGATTCTTTTTCAAATGAGATTTTGTTTTTACTAATAGAATCCATATACTTTTTATTATCTGCTACATTCCACCGGCGTATTTCTTTGTTATATGAGTGAGCAGATGGTCCCAATCCAAGATATTTAACCTGTTTCCAGTAATTTGTATTATGCTTTGAAAAAAAACCATCCTGGCAAAAATTTGAAATTTCATAATGAAGAAATTTATTTTCTCCGGCTTTTTTTATCAGAACCCTGAATTGTTCAATACCGGTATCTTCTTCCGGCATTTTTATGCGCCCTTCTTTTATATACCGTGAAAAAACCGTATTCGGTTCTATTGTAAGATGGTAAGCAGAAATATGTTTGATCTCCATTTGAAAAGCTATATCAAGATTGTTCTCCCATATCTCTATGTTCATTCCCGGAATTCCATATATCAAGTCTACACTAATATTTTCAAATCCCGCATTTTTACTATCGTACACAGCATTTATTCCCGTTTTACTTTGGTGCCTTCTGTTCAATAATTTTAATTCCTGGTCAGAAAATGATTGTAATCCTATACTTAACCTGTTGATTCCTGTTTTTACTAATTCCTTTAAATATTGTTTTGTAAGATCATCAGGATTTGCTTCGTATGTAATTTCAGCGTCTTTTGAGATTTTGAAATACTTGTAAAGACCCTCAAATATTATCATTATTTCATCATAATCCAGAACAGACGGGGTTCCTCCACCAAAATAGATTGTTTCAACCTGTTCCGACTCAAGAAATCCGTTTTCCAGCTCCATCTCTTTCACAAGCGCCTTTATCATTCTACCCTTGTCTTTCAGATTTAATGACTTGTGAAAATCACAATAATGACAAAGTTTCTTACAAAACGGAATATGTATGTAAATACCAGCCATAGAGTAAAAAGTTAACTTTCAACTATCCTATCTTCCAATACAGCCAATACCGCATTCGATACGGCCCTTGGTTCCGGGGGCATTGAATAAATATTTCTTTCATATTCACTATTGTATGGAGAAATATTTAACGGTATTCCATCAACAACAAGCGTACTGCTTCCCCCCGGGTCAAACCCCATTGCTTTTTCTATTCCCTGCTCAATTAATATTTCAGCCATATCCTGATGTGTAGCCCCAACAGATTCCCTGATCCTTCCGTTAACCGCAATAATATACATGTTTCCGTTTTTATCCAATCCTGCAGCAATTTTTGGCCCCCTCATGTCTGTATAGTCCAGTCTTGCTGCTTGTGTCCTGATTGAATTTTCCGTTTTCCATCCTTCTTCTTGCATATCTATACACGGCATACTTCTTTCTACCAACATAGGTCCGGCTTCAATACCGTGTTCATATTCTTCCAGTCCTTTAATTTTTATGCTTAGTTTTCCTTCTTTTTCTTTCATTGTTTTGGGAATTAACCCTGCCGGAAATGAAAGTGTAATTCCCACCGGTATTATTTCAACCCTTTCTCCTTTTTTAGTACAGACAATATCTTTAATTGTATTTCCGGCAATTCTAATAATAGTACGACCATTTCCTGTAATATATTTTTTTCCATAATTCAGATCATAATAACATGCTTTGTCGCCAGGTGCTGATAAATTGTATTGTTTTTCTGAAAAGTCAATTTTCGCCTCACCTTTAACAATTTTTATTCCCCTTGAACAATTTACTCTTTGCATATGAAGAGTTCCGTCTTGTTTAATCAGAAACGCGGCTTTATTGAATAGCGGAAGACTTTTCACCTCCCCGTTTTCAATTAAAAGACCCAGCGGCGATCCAATGTAAGATTCCGGCAAACCCAATTTTCCAACAAGTTCAGGATTTAAAATATATCCTCCATTCCATCCAACCTGTACTTTTCTCTTTTTGGTTTTTTCAAATTCCTTAATAAATTCTGTCACTTTTTTGGGATATTTTTTAGTAAGAATCGTAATAAACGACCATTTTTTTCCTGGTAAATTAGTTGTAATTCTTGCCAGCACACCATTCCATGGATGTCCGTCATTATAAACACCGGATATATATGAATATTTTACCGGTTGTAAGATGTCCTGTTCTTTACTTTTCAATTTATTCAAAACAAACCTCACCGGTGATCCGTTTTGTTCTGCATCATTTTTTAGTTCCTCAAGTACTTTTTCCCTTCCTTTTTCCTTACATAAATTCTTAAACAGGTCTCCTTTGAGTTCTTCGCTAAAATCTTTTGCTGTTTGAATTGGGGTTGGATAAGCCAGAGTGGTACGCATTCCCGCTGGCACAAATTGTATATACCCTGTTCCTTTGGGTATGCCCATTATG
>JAUWPX010000217.1 GCA_030611395.1 Bacteroidota bacterium
CAACACAAAGATGCGGGTGCACTTTCCAAACAATCTTTTTAACCGTGATATCCCTCTTCTGTCTCCTGGCAATTTTTTCCCTTGTGGTATTTGAAAGTTCTCATCAGGATTGAGCATCTGCCATACTGCACTCCACCCCGGAAACCCGCCAATATTCCTGTCATCAATAAAAATATCGACTTCAATTTTCCTTTCTAAGTTTTCATCTATCACCTCTTCGGGATAATTCTTATTTACAGCATAAAACTCCACTCCTTTATTTCTGCAAAATTCAACGGCTTCCTCCAAACTTTTGCCGGAACGCACCGTCCATAAAATAAGTTTAAAACCCTTTTTTTGCATCTCTTGCAAAGTTTCAAAGGCAAAAAGCTTTTCTTTTCCGATTTCCGGATACTGATGTTCAACTATTGTGCCATCAAAATCAACAGCAATTCTCACATTTGTAACATCCTCAGACATACGAATACTTATTAATCAGGAAATAAAAATACTCAACTTGCACTGAATTAACCCGAAAAATTCCGGAATTCGTGAAAAAAAAGCTCCGTTTATGGAATATATTCTACTTTTGAGCATATAATTTAACCCCACCTAAATATTTTCTTTATATGGAAAGTAAGAAATCAATAGTTAAACATATTCCCAATTTTATCACATCGCTAAATCTGGTCTGCGGAATACTAAGTATTATAATGATGATAGAAGGAAAAATAATTCCTGCATTTTACTTCATTCTACTGGCGGCTGTTTTTGATTTTCTTGACGGTCTTTCCGCCAGAATCCTTGATGCTTATTCAGATGTGGGAAAACAACTTGATTCACTTGCAGATATGGTTAGTTTCGGGGTTGCTCCCGCCCTGCTGATGTTTTACTACATAAAATACTCTTTCCTTCTCCATCAGTCAGGATTTGCTATTGAAACAGTTGCCTGGTATGAAATCATAGTTCTATATTCAGCAATTCTTATTGCAGTAGCATCAGGATTCAGACTTGCTAAATTTAATATTGATCCTAACCAGAGCTTTACTTTCTCAGGTTTACCCACTCCTGCGAATGCTATCTTAATCGCATCAGCCGGGCTTGTGATCTTTTCTCCTGATTTTCCTGAGAGTCTCAGTCAATTTATTCTAAATCCTTATCTGTTATTCACTTCAACCCTTGTACTATCGTTCCTGTTAGTTTGTAAGATACCTATGTTCTCACTAAAATTCAAAGACTATAAGTTCGCAAATAACATAACCAGGTATATTTTTTTGCTAATTTCTTTTGCTTTACTGATCATATTCAAAGTTATTGCAATACCGGTAATTATTATTATTTACATTTTAATATCTGTTGCCGGGTGGATCGGAGGAGCTTTGAAGCAGTGAAAAATCACCTACAGTTTAACCTGTTTTTTTATCTTTCCGGCTTTTCTTGACTCATATTCAATTACAAGGTTCCCTTTACCGGAAACAAGAAACTGGTACTCCACTTTACCAAAACCCGGAACCTGGCAAAACTGAACTTCAGGCTTATACTCCTTATAATTCACTTTATCGCGATAATTATCTGTCAATTGTCCACCACTGATAACTTTTATCCCTTCGCCTGAAAGTTTAAGAATATCTTTTGGATATGCTTTTTTCCGGACACTATGGTATGACATGGATGGCATAGCTTTATCATTTGCCAGTCTGATACGCACCCTGGTCAGGTTTTTATCTATTTGTTTCTTTTCAAACACTTCCATTTCAACTTCCGGAGTTTGTTCGGCTGAAAAGATCACTGCTGAAGCATTTCTATGTACCAGATCCTGAAGCATAAATGGATGAGACAGCCGTGAGCTCATTTTCACCCATCCTCCAATCTCGATCTTTCCATAAACAGGATGATTATATTCTTTCCATTCCTTGTACAGTTCGCCCATTGCCACATGATCATTGTATTTCAGTTTCTCACGGTTTCTCTCATTACTACTACCTCTAAACATATCATCTTCTTCTTCAACTTTTTGCTCCGGGTCACGATATGTTTCAGAGGAAGACATAAATAACTCACCGATATAAGTATAGGCACCAACTACATTATCCAGAAAATCGCCAAAATCACCATATGTTGAATACAGATCTTTCCATGACACCAGGTATCTGTATCCGGGAACAATTTTCTCATTATTTTTCCCAAGCCAATCCATCACCTCAATGTCCTTTGGATGAAGTTTGCCCAGACTTTTCGTACCGGGCCCTCTCAAGAACATTCCGCCACTATTATGAAAAGCATACCCAATTATTATATTTGGTTTTTCCAAAATAAAATCTGCAATTCCTTTCAACCCAACGCCAGACAGGGGGTAATCGCCGGCACCTCTCTGCACATAGTCAGGTGCCCAGTTGAAACCCCAGTTACGGTTAGGATCGACATAACCTTCAGAATCTTCATTAACACTGCCATCTCCGTCATTATCAATTCCTTCCTGACCCAGCATTGTCCATTCCCCTTTTTCGCCGGGTTTAACCCGTATCATGAGTCTTGGATCTTCAGGATCGGTTTTATAATTCCCAAACGGGTCTTTTATTCTCATTCGGCATATATTCCCGTCCCCATCAAGGTCATCCGGAAAATCCTCATCAAATAACCCGTCCCGGTCATCATCTTTAGGTCTGCGAAGACCCCGGTTACTACTTGATGTGTTGGCATCAGCAAAGAAATGATACGTTCCGTCCACATTAACCACTGGTATAACATAATAAGCATTCTTATTAACCAGTTTGGTGATTTTCTCATTATTCCCATATTTTGTCAGTAGCGTATTCAGGAAATAGAGGCATACTTCAGAAGCCTGTATTTCATTCCCATGGATATTTCCATCAATATAAACTCCGGGCTTACTGAGTTCATCACCTGTTTTGGGATTATTTATGGTTAAAGCATATATTTCCCGATTTTCCTCACTTTTTCCAACAACCTCAAGTTTTGTAAGATCAGGGTATGCCTTATGCAGAACTTTTAATGCCTGTACAACCTGGTCATAAGTATAATAATGATCAAAACGAAGAGGTACTTTAATATCATCTGACTGGCTATATCCATTAACAGATAGTAACAATACGACAGTTAGAATAGCTATATTTTTTAGTGACTTTTTCATTTTCCACCTCCAATTTTTATTTGTTTCATATCGCCCCGTGCATTTACTGCTTTCAATTCAATATTAATTATATTATCCTTTTCAGATTTAATCAACCAGGTGAATTTTTTATTCTTCAATCCCGGCAGATCACTAATTGTTGTCCGGTTCTTCCCCGACAACAGCTCAAAGTCTTTCCCTGAAAGAAGGATCATAACAGGTGCGGGCCGTTGATTTCTTTTACCCATTGCTGTTGGGATAGGAATGAATGACTTGTTTTCCACCCAAACTTTTAGTTCATAAACTCCTGCACCCTGCGGTTTCACTTCTGTTTTTAATATCTTCAAATCAGGCAGATTTTTAACTATTTCAAATATCCAGGGAACCTGTAAATTCAAAAGAGAATCGATCATTGCAGCAGGCGGTGTATTATCAGCATAAGGTACCGGACCCCCAATTTCAACTTCTCCAAGTGTTGGATGGTTATACGGGCTCCAGTTAACATATCCTTTTCCATCAATAACACTATCGCTAAAAGTAACCAGAGCTTTCATTTTAGGATCGGGTTTCCCCTCTTCAGGTTTCTTATTCTCC
>JAUWPX010000356.1 GCA_030611395.1 Bacteroidota bacterium
AAGCGTATTCAATATCGTCCGCCATCCAATATACCTGAGCGAAATTTTGCTCTATTTTGGTCTTCTGATCCTGAATATTTCGCTGGCTGCTGCAGTTGTATGGGTTGTTGGGATAGCATTTTTACACTATATCTCGAGATATGAAGAAAGTCTTCTGCTTGCCCGTTTTGGCAAGGAATATGAGCAATATATGAAGGAAGTACCAATGTGGATCCCGCGATTAAAGAAAAAATGAAAATATATTTTGCTGCATCAATAAGAGGCGGACGGGATTATGCCCGGGATTATAAAATAATTATATCCCAACTGAGCGCCTATGGCAAAGTGCTTACCGAACATATTGGAGAAAACAAGCTGGATGACCAGGAAGAAAATATTTCCGATACTGCCATCTTTGAAAGGGATACAGGATGGCTTAGAGAATCAGATATTATTGTTGCAGAAGTTACACAGCCATCACTTGGTGTAGGTTATGAAATTGCCCTGGGGGAATCGCTTGGAATAAGGATCATCTGCCTTTTCAAACAAAAATCCGGCAACCTTTCAGCAATGATAAAAGGAAACAAGAAACTTGAAGTACTTGAATATACATCTGTTGATGAGTTACCTGCTATATTTAAGCAGGTATTTCAATAGAAAGCATATACACAAAATAGAAAATTATTAACTAAACAGGAGGTCAAAAAATGAAAAAAAACACTTTTTTCTTAACACTTTTTCTTGTTCTGTTTTTTCCATTATCCATGGCACAGCAACGAGAAGCTAAACCGGTTGAACTTAAACAGATATCTGAAAGACTATATGAGATACTGGGAGGCAGTGGTGCACAAGGCGGAATGTATATAGGTGATAATGAAGTTCTGGTAATTGATGCGAAAATGGACGAAAATTCTGTTGATGCTGTAATAGCAGAAATTGCAAAGATCACTGATAAACCAATAAAATATCTCGTTAACACCCATAGTGACGGGGATCATGTTTGGGGGAATCAATTTTTCCCGCAAACTGTCACTTTTGTTGCTCATGAGAATTGCCGGAAAGAGTTTTTTCATAAGAACAGGGACGGAAATGAATCAGAATGGAACAAACCTGAACTGGCTGCTTTTGTTCCATCAATAACTTTTCGTGACAGAATGAATATTTATTTCGGTACAAAAATAATCGAGTTATGGTATTTTGGTGTTGGTCATACAACAGGAGATATTGTGGTCTATTTCCCGGAAGAAAAAACAGCTTTTATCGGAGATCAGATATTCCTGACAAGACCACAGCTTATTCATTCATACAAAGGGGGCAATTCTTTTGAACACGTTAAAACACTCACTAAAATACTTGAAACACTGGATGCGGAAAAGTTTTGTAGCGGTCATAGTGAGATTGCAGACCGGGAAACGATAAAGAAACAGATAAATCAGATGAAAAACAGGCAGGAAAAAATTAAATCTTTAATCGAAAAAAATATGCCACTGGAAGATGTTAAAAAGGTGTTTGAAGAAAATGAATCCAGACTGATCGAAGCGATTTATAATGAAATAAAATAAGCTTATAGCATTAAAACTATTTATTATGATCACAAAAAAATCAAACAGTCCATTTACTATGTATGCTACTGGCATTTTCCTTATTTGCCTTTTCATCTGCAATCCTTTTGCAATGATAGCACAAACTTCAATAAAACCGGGAATTACAAACCTCCGTACTGAATATAAAACAAACCCCGTAGGAATTGAGGTTCAGCAACCACGCCTGAGCTGGGAAATCACTTCCAGTCGGCGTGATGTAAAACAAACTTCCTACCATATCCGTGTGGCTTCAACAATTGAAGAATTAAAATCAGGTAATAACTTATTATGGAACACCGGAAATGTAAACTCCGGTCAATCCATTCATGTACTATACGAGGGACCTGAATTAAATTCAGGACAAAGGGTTTACTGGCAGGTAAGAATACAGGATGATAAAAATATCCCTTCAGAATGGAGTGAAATTGCATTTTGGGAAATGTGAATAATGCATATCTCCGAATGGCAGGCTTCATGGATCAGTCAGGCTAAGGAACAGGATATTTCAGGCTCACGGCCTTGTCCAATATTTCGTAAGGAATTTATTCTTGATAAAGAAATAAGTTCTGCACGTGTTTATGTTACATGCCTCGGACTTTATGAGATGGAATTAAACGGACAGCGCGTTGGTGATGAAGTTTTTACTCCCGGGTGGACCAGCTATAACAACCGGCTGCAGTATCAAACCTATGATATTACTCAAAATCTGAAAACAGGTAAAAATGCTAT
>JAUWPX010000125.1 GCA_030611395.1 Bacteroidota bacterium
TCCTAATCTCCACTGATTCGAACAAGGAAATCGAAGCATAACTATTTTCATTCTCCCCTCTGATACCTTTGGCGAGATACACTTTCATTCCAGGAAAATTCTTCTCAAATTCAGGTATGGACTTGTTTACAAAAAAATCAATAAATTGATTCATTGTAGCATCCGGATCAAGATTTATGGTCATAACATGAAAACCAACGAGATTTCCCTTTTGAAATGTTTGCCCGAAAGTGGTTCCTGCCACCAGGAACAGGGCTGCTGTGATTAGAATTAGTTTTTTCATGATTACTTAGGGTTTAAATTAGTTAATAATAAAAGTTAGATCAATAAGAAAAGACAGAAAAGATATTTATTAATATGGCACAAATAATGCTTTGTAACAAATTACATAAAATACCATATGGTATTGTATATTTAATACAAATATATAAATCTTTGGATAATTACAATACAATTATTGACTAATCTGAATCAATTGGGATAACTAATTGATTGAAAGTGTATAATATAAACTTTTGAAAAGAAAGAGGAGTATCTGATGTTAGTTAAACAGATTATTAATCTCAGGGATCAGTTCATTTATTTCTGATTTCAATCCATTATAAAAGAGCTGATATATACCAACCAGTAAGGCAAAATTCAGGTTCGCCATAATCGAGGCTTTTTTAGGATCAAGTCCTGTATCCAGATATAGCTTTGTAAAATATTCAATCCGCATATTATCAACTTTATCTAATTGTTTTTTTACCTCTTTATTATGAGTTCCCCATGCTCTTAATGAAACCTTTTCTTTTGAGATATTCTTGATAATTTGCCGGTTAATATAATTAAGCCTTTCTTTTGGAGTTGGAACATCTTCAATAAACCGATCAAGGTTTATCCTGTCTGTATTGAACAGGTATTCAAACAGCTTACTATAATAATCATTGATATTTTTGAAATGATGATAAAACGAACCTTTTGTAACTTTTAAACGTTTGCATAAATACTCAATCTTAATATCTGTATATGAGGTTTTTTTTAATATGTCTAATCCTGTTTGCAGCCATTTTTCTTTATTGAGTCTTTTCACGAGTTTAAATTTTTTATATTGGCATCTTGTAAAAAATAAAAAAAAACAAAAATAATAAAACTTGCTAATTATATGGCAAATGAAGTAAGCTTGTTTCAGTAAATAAAGGAAAATCTAAATATATTACCTGAATGTCTCAGGTCTTAGAAATGCTAATACAGGAAATAGATATTAATAAACCCCTGCTGTAGAGCTCACCAGGTGACCTGGAGTCACCCGGTGAATATGGTTTTGTCTAACGCCCGCTGTTTTTTTCAAATTGCTTCTCTATATCTTCCCTTGAGTTTAATTTATCTTTTGCCAATTTAAACGATTCCGTATCAATTGGAATATTAAAATTGGTCCAAAAATTCTTGTTATATATAAATCTCAATTCATATATATCAATACTTTTCTCTAAATAATTGACCAAACCCATATTTCTTCCATATCCAAAATTATATGTGATAAATTCTTCATACAAAGTAATACTACCAAGATGGTTATTTTCAGAACTTACAACATTCCAATCTTGTTTTAAACTTTGATAGCTTTTTATCATCTTATCCCCAAAGTCTTTGTACCTTATTGAAAATACAGTATTCAGATGTTTAAACTGCAGAGAATCATTTGGAGAAATAATCTTGTTGTCATAATTATTAGTGTAGTCAAGTTGTAATATTGCATAATCCTTTTTCCGGATCAGTATATTTCCCTGATATTTTGGGGTTAAAGTATTTTTCGACCAAAATGAGATATCAAATACTATTGAACTATCTGATTGTAAAACGTTCTTTATCTTAAAATCCCAATAATCAATATAGTCCATATCAAAAATTTCTTCTTTGAATCGAACAGGATCATTAAACAAACAATCGGCTAAATAGTTATTTCCTTCGTTCCATATATATTGTCTGAAATCATCTGATTTTCTCAACCGGTCTATCTTAGCATATAATCCTCTTCGCTTGTGAAAACCCTTATCAAATACACTAACGGATGCTTCCAGATACCTGACAAAATTTTCGTTTTCCTTTAAAGCAGTTCTGAAATATCCACTATAATAATGGTTTTCGCATGGGTAATTGTCCGGGATATTTTGAATGGCTGATTTTACAATTTCCTTTGATACCAGTTTTGAAATTGTCACCGGACTAATAGTATATACCTGCTTTTCAAGTCTAATTTCATTAATTTGGTTATTTATCAATTTTTTAATTAAAATATCCTGAGATATAAACCCGATTGCAGATATGGTTAATGTTTTGTTTCTGTACCTGTTTTCAATTTTAAATTCCGCCCTGCCTTCTGCATTTGAAATTGTACCAATATTTGTACCTTTAATAATAACATGGACATATGGAACAGGCGAGCCTGATTCTTTATCAAGGAAAAGTAAGTTAAGTGAGGTTACCTTGTTCTGGCAACAAAGAGTTACCGGAAGAAGGAACAGGATAAAAAAAATATAATTTTTCATCATAAAATGCATAGCATTTACAGAAACAAAAACTTAGGTTATCTACGATACTTATGCATAGGACAAATATAATACCAAAGATAACATGATATTCAATACTGTTAGGTAAATAGTCGGCAGTTGGCATTAATTGATTCAGGCGTGACTATCTCATTATTTAATAGCAGCTGCCGTCTCAATCTACTATTCTGTTTCTTCTGTTTCACTTTCCACTTCATCGTCCCAGGTTGAGGTATAAATTGAGGTATAACTTACATGTTTCCATTCCCCGTTAACCTTTTCCAGAAATTGAGAATGTATGCTTGAACTTAGAAGCTCACCTTGACCATTATAAAAATCATTATCAAATACAGCCCATGCACATTCCCTGTAGACTTTAATTTTGTAATTGGATTTTACCTCATAAAAATCTCCCGGTTCAGCTACATTTTCGAAATAATCCACGAAAAATGAACTAACCTTTTCCCATCCAACCTCATAAGTATAACCCGATTTAGTAGCTGTTAACCTGATGTTGGTTTCATCCTGCACATGCAATGCACCAAGGCGGTTTATATCGTTGTCGAAAAAAGCTTCTGTTTCTTCTTCGATAACAGCAATTATGGCTGCTTTTTCTTTTTCGATGTCGATTTTTTCCTGACAGGAAGTCCCTGCTAATAAAATAATAGCAAATAAAAAAAATAGATACTTTTTCATGATTAAAAAGTTTTTTTTGAGTTAATATATTTATCTATACAATTTTACACATGATAATAATTGCCAGGTAATATAGGAAAAACTATCTGAATGTAATTATTGTATAAGGTTTTAGAGATGCAAAAACAGGAAGTGGATAAAAAAAAATTTAATAATTATTCCAGATAGAATTCAACTCGTACACTTTAAGACTATGAATAATCAGCTCATTCTCTGCTGATTCCAGAACAAGCCCTTCGTCAGTCTCCGGCTTTTTAAGTGGAGCTACCGTTACCATTTTCCCATTGTCGAAGAAAACCTCAACCGAGGTACGGTCTATTAATACCTCAACTTCAAAATCATATTTACCCGGAAAATCCTGTATATACTGGTACGTGTTCATTAAATCGTGATTACCGTCAAAAGTCACAATACTGTTTCCCTTATAGTTCAGGTTGTACCAAATACCTTTTGGGATGTTAACTTTAAGTTTTATATGTAACAGATCGCTCTTTACCTCTTTTAACTTTTCATTAGCCTCCTTAAGTGTGAGATTTTCCCAACTATATTCTTTCTTGTGCAATTTGTTCACCTCTTCAACCGGATTACTAAAAAGCCTTAAACCTTCATTTGTAGTACGCAACGAAAGTTCAGTTGGAAACATCATCATCTGGTTAAAAGGCATTCCATCCTGTTCTATTGTTCCCCATCCTATTTGTATTCGACGCCCACCAGGAATATTGTTGTAGGTCTGGGCTGCATATTGATTCCCATAAGTAGTTCTGTATTTGCCTCCTTCAGGGATAAATTCCCTGCCATCGAAACTTCCTGTCATGTATGTCCCTGAAGCCCCGTACAATACCCATTTTGTATTATCTGTTTTTCCATCAACGGGTAATTCGAACAATTCAGGACATTCCCAAAAACCCGTAACATGACTTTCATATGTCCATTCTTTAAGGTTTTTTGAGGTATAAATACTATGTCCGTTCGCCTCAAAAAGAACCATAACCCACTCATTATTTTGCTCGTACCAAAAAACTTTAGGATCACGGGTATGGATATTATCCCATTTTTCTTTGCTGTTAATTACCGGGTTTCCGTCGTACTTTTTAAACGTACGACCATTATCGATACTATAAGCAATGCATTGGGTTTGACTTTTACCGGCTGCCGTATAAGCAGCAACCAAAACATTTTCACCCCAGCCGGAGGTATTGTTTTTATCTATTATCGCGCTGCCGGAAAACATTGTGCCTGATTTGTCAGGGAAAAGAGCATCATTCAATTCTTTCCAGTGAATCAGATCTTTGCTAACTGCATGACCCCAATGCATATTTCCCCAATTTCTTTCGTATGGGTTGTGTTGATAGTAGAGGTGGTATTCGCCGTTAAAATAAACCAGTCCGTTAGGATCGTTATTCCATCCTCTCCGGGAAGTAAAATGAAACTGAGGGCGATTAGTTTCTTTATACAGACTATCCACTCCATTTATTTCTTCAGATAAATAAATCTTATTTATTCCGGAACTGTTTTTCTCAAATACTAATGTTAAGTTCTTGTTCTTATATGCCGATACATCTGTAAAAACCCAATAGTCAGTCTTGTTTTCGGCAATCCGGATATCCGCGTAGAACAATGTATCATCGCCGGAGGTTAAGAACATTTTTTGACTTTCAGCATCATTTTGGATTGGATAATTTAAATAATCCTTATCTATAAGGAATTGTTTCCCGACGCCCTGATTGTATACATTCATTGTTATGAATAATAAGATTACTATTAATACTTTCTTCAACATAATTATAGATTTTTTTGTTGATAATATCACATTATACCATGCCGCTCCATCCTATTTTTCGCCAACCTTCAAATAAACAAACACAAATACACTATAAAAAATACTGGCAAACAAACAAACAGGGATACAATGAATAAGAGAGATTAAAGGGATTTTAATCAGTATCTCTCCCCAACTTACTCCTTGAAATATTCCCAATATTTTCCCAAAAATATATCCAACTTCCCAACTTACAATAAATGCTGCAATGTTTCCAAGCAAAACAATTACAAATAACCTTGATGTAATTGCCGGAATTTTTATCTGACCTGCTAATCTCTTTGGTGCTCGTTTCCTTACAATAAGTTTCCCAATATAAGCACCCATCATTATAGAATGAAACCCCGTTAAAAGAACTTTCCAGAAAGGTCCTTCCAAAACACCGCAATGGTTCCAGTTTAATAAATACCCAACAACTGCAAATATTAAGCCGTAAATACTTCCGGTAATTGTAGCAAGCCACATACCTATATGAGTAATTGTTTTTTGT
>JAUWPX010000368.1 GCA_030611395.1 Bacteroidota bacterium
GGGGTGTTTATTTTATTCCCCAGGTTTTTTGGTTCGCCCCATTTACCATCAGACGTTAATTCCGATTGGTATATATCCAATCCGCCATAACCGTCTTGCCGGTTACTGGAAAAATAAAGTGTTTTTCCGTCTTTTGAAAGACAACAGTTAGATTCCCAGTATTTTGTATTAATATTCCTGCCAAGGTTTTCAATTTTGCTCCATATGCCGTCTTTGAAATGACTTGAAAACAAGTCAGCCATACCACCGTTTTCCTTAAACAGGAACAAAGTTGTTCCGTCGTAAGAGAGGGAAGAGGTCTGACAGTCTTCTCCGGCTTTAATCTCATCTGTAATATCTATTGGATCTGACCATTGTCCCCTTTTTTTTCCGGAATACATGATCCGGTAGTTTGAGCCGAGTTTTGCAGTATAGGCAAGCACTTTGCGGTTCCCTGATACCGCGGGATTCACATTTATCTGAAAACGGTTTATATTATCCCCGAGTTTTTCAATTTTAAATAAAACAGGGGTATTCATAAGTTTTTTCGCACTATTACAACTATTGATCTCCTGGTTAATGAAGTCCAATTCATAAAATTCGGTTTCATCCAATGCTTCCCGGAACTTATTATAGTACAGAATTGCATCATCGAGTCTGTATGCAATATGATATGCATTTCCCAGATAAAACAATGCATCTTTTGGAGCTTTTCTTTCTTTGTAGCTGTAGGAATAATTATTTGTTATATTTTGAACGGCTTTTTCAAGATAGGGAATAGATGAAGTTTTTCTGCCAGGGATATTGAGATAACAAACTCCTATCTTGTACTGGATATTTGAATTATCCGGGTCCATTTGTTCAAGCATAAGATACATGGGAAGGGCAATATTGTGGGCATTACTATAAAGTAGAATCGCTTCTGCCTCTTTAAATATCTGTTTGAAATCCTGGTCTTGTTGAGCAAGTATTGTATTAAATGAGAAAAGTGTAGATAAAAGGAAGAGAAAGACCATCTTCCGGGCAGATTTCCATTTTATTTTTTTTGTTGAATACAAATCAAGGTTTTTTCTAAAGTGATTAATAATTGCTTTTTTCCAGTGGCACAGAATGACTAATTTGCTTTTATTACGATAAAGATACAAAAAATCGCGAATTGTGATTATATATTCAATCAGGATTCGGGTGAAATGCCCGGGAGAGAGATAGAAAAGGTTGTTCCGGTCTTCAGGTTGCTTTTTACATCAATAGTACCTTTGTTTAGATGTACCAGATCCTGGCAAAGGCGTAAACCTAATCCGGTCCCTTTCTCTTTGGCAGTACCCATCATTGATTCCAGTTTATCACTGTCGAAAAGATTTTTAATTTTATCTTTAGGAATTCCAATACCTGTATCTGTAACTAAGATAAGAGTCATGTTTTTTTTGTCAGGATGAGGGGATGTTGTAACACTAACCGTTCCATTTTTATTCGTGAATTTCAAGGCATTGGATACAAGGTTGCGGATAACGATCGTAATAAGTTCTTTGTCACAAAAAGCGTATTTTTCACCATCCGATATATATTTCAGATTAATAGATTTTTGCCTTGCCATCTCTTTAAAGACATTAATAATATCGGATACGATACCGGAAATGTCGCAGGAATCAGGATTATAACGGATCTGGTTTCCCTGACTTCGTCCCCAGTACAGTAAATTATCAATCAGTTCTCCAGCAGATTTTGCCAATTCATTAGCAGCTATCCTGAATTCTTTATTATCCTTTTCAAGTGAATCTGCTTTAAGGAATTCAGTTATTTGAATAAGATTTGCAACCGGACTTCTCAGATCGTGCGCAATAATAGAAAATATCCGGTTCTTAAAGTCCAATGCTTCCTGTAACTTTTTATTCTGACTGGCAATTTTTGTATTCTGACTACTGATCTCTTTGTTCCTGGTTTTAACTTCACCTGTTCTTTCTTCAACTAATTTCTCGAGATTTATATTAATATATTTTATTTCATCAGTCAGTCTTTCTTTTTCCTTATATACAAGTATCCATTTTAGTATAAGCATTATTGACTGGAGAAAAACAAATATCTGAATGGCGAAATGGTTGATATATTTAGTGAATA
>JAUWPX010000240.1 GCA_030611395.1 Bacteroidota bacterium
GCAGTTGAGGTTAAATGAGATGCGGAACAGTTTTATCAGCAATATCTCTCATGAATTAAAAACTCCGGTTTCAACGGTTAAAGTGGCTCTGGAAGCCTTGAGAAACTACAATGTTAAGAGTGATCCGGTTGTGGCGGAGGAGTACTTTGAAATGGCAGGTAAAGAGATAAAGAGACTTGAATTACTTATTTCGAAGGTGTTGGATCATTCAATTCTCGAACAGGATACCAGCATCCTGCGTTTTGAGAAGGCGGATCTTGTAATGCTGATACAGGAAGCTGTTGATTCACTTCGTCCAAGGATAGAGGAGGTTGGGGCAAAGGTAAGTCTTGATCACCCTGATAAACTATTAATTAATGCTGACCCTCTTTGTCTGCAGGGTGTGATAATAAATCTTTTTGATAACAGTCTTAAGTACGGAAATGGTAATCCTGAGATAAAGGTTTCCCTATCCTTAAGTAATGGTATTGCAGAGATTGTAATTTCTGACAATGGTCCGGGAATTCCTGAAGAATACAGAAAGAAGGTGTTTGATAAGTTTTTCAGAGTACCTACCAGAGACTTGCATAATGTGAAGGGATATGGATTGGGCCTTAGTTTTGCTGCCCTGATAGTTGAGATGCACAGAGGTAGTATTGAGGTACATAATGATGAGACAGGATGTTCATTTATAATAAAAATTCCAACAGAAAGAAGTTGAGAGCCAGGATATTATATATTGAAGATGAACTTTTCCTCGGAAAAATTGTAAGAGATACTCTTGAGAAGGAGGGATTTGATGTACGCTGGGAGACTGATGGGGCTGAGGTAATGGCTGCTTTTGAGAACTTTTCTCCGGATGTTTGTGTAATTGATATTATGCTTCCAAATATAGACGGTTTTACTCTTGGAACAAATATCAGAGGTCTGAACCCGGAGTTGCCAATAATTTTCTTAACAGCCAGGACTGAGACTAATGATGTTATAAAAGGTTTTGGTTCGGGAGGAACAGATTATATAAGGAAGCCGTTTAGTATTGAAGAATTAATTATAAGGATTGAAAATCAGCTTCAGATACATAATGGTCCCAGGCATAAAAAACTGTCTGTTGAAGAGATACAACTGGGGGAATGCAGGTTTACACCCGGATTATTTGAATTGTTTACTCCGGCAGGCACACTCAAATTATCGCATCGTGATATGCAGGTATTATCAATACTGGCGGCCAACAGGAATCAGGTTGTAGATAGAAAGAACCTGTTAATGTCGGTCTGGGGTGATGATTCATTTTTTAATTCACGCAACCTCGATGTATATATCCGAAAGCTTCGTCAGTATTTTAAAGAAGACCAATCGGTTCAGATAAAAACACTGAAGGGCAAGGGGTATCTATTTATTGTGCCCTGATCTACCGGCAGCTCGCAAAATCCTTCTCATACAAATAAAATAAAAAAAGATTTGGATATTGCACATATGTGCATTATATTTGTGACGTTAAGCAAAGAAATTTAATAAGTATGCCTCGACCCAGGAGCGATAGGATAGTACAGATGCCGCCTCTTTTTTCAGAGTTTAAACCTATAGGAGTTGCTGGTAAATTATTAGAGCAGACAATACTTTCGCTTGATGAATACGAAGCATTCAGATTAGCTGATCATATTGGTTTATCGCATGCAGAGGCTGCTGATGAGATGGAAATATCCAGATCTACTTTTTCGCGGTTAATTGAAAAGGCCAGAAGAAAGATAGCAGATTTAATAATACAGGGGAAATTACTTACGATAGAAGGCGGGAACATTCATTTCAGAAAAAATATTATTCGTTGTAATGATTGTGGGCATATGTTTAATATAAATATAAATTCATCATTTGCCGAATGTCCTTCATGTAATTCCGGAAACCTTGTGAATCTTGCAGGTGGGTTTGGACATGGAAGATGTTGTTCACACAGAAAAGGAAATAGAAACCAAATAAAAGGAGGAAATAGACATGAATAATTCAGGAAGAAACAGGGCTGACGGCGGCGGCGGTGGCCGGGGACAAAGCGGGCAAGGCAGAGGCTTAGGGCAAAGTGGAGAAGGTAGAGGTTTAGGACGTGGCGGAGGACGCGGTCGTAATAAAGGTGGAGCATTTGGCATAGGAGGATATTGTGTTTGTGCAAAATGTGGCGAAAAAGTCCCACATCAGCAAGGTGTAAAATGTACTACCTTAAAATGCCCCGAATGTGGAAAACCAATGATAAGAGAAGAACTATTAAAGAAATAGTAATAACAAATAAATAAAAAAAATGAAAAAACTATTTGCTGTGCCAACAGTTGACGGAAAACTATGTCAGCATTTTGGCCATTGTGAGAAATTTGCAATTGTAGAGATACAAGACGATAAAGTTGTAGGAGAAGAATATATTACTCCGCCGGTTCATCAACCCGGAGTTTATCCTAAATTTCTTGCCGATCATGGAGTTAAAGTAATTATTTCCGGGGGTATGGGACAGAGGGCACAAGATCTTTTTGCCCAAAACAGTATTGAGATTTGTGTTGGTGTAAATTCTGATTCGCCCCAGCAACTTGTAAAGCAATACCTGGAAGATCAGCTTGAAACCGGGCAGAACCTTTGTGATCATTAATAATGAAAATAGCAATTGCAAGCGGAAAGGGCGGAACAGGAAAAACAACTCTCTCGACAAACCTGGCTGGTTATTTTGCGGAAAAAAGAGAAGTGATCTTAACAGATTTGGATGTTGAGGAGCCTAATTCCGGACTGTTCATTAAAGGGGAGTCTGTTTACAAAGAGGATAAGTATAAAATGATCCCCGAATGGGAACAGGAAAAATGTTCTCTTTGTGGATTATGTCAGGAAGTGTGTAATTTCCATGCAGTGATTCAATTGGTGGATTTGATCATGGTTTTTCCCGAGTTATGCCATAGTTGTTATGCTTGTTCGGAATTATGTCCTGCCGATGCCCTGCCAATGATTCCGAAAAAAATAGGTGAGTTGAACCATTTTCAAAAGGATAATTTAACTTTTGTGGAAAGCCGCCTTGATATAGGTCAGGAACAGGCGGTGCCGCTGATCTCTCAAACAAACGAATATATTGATAAGCATTTCCATAAAGAGGTTTTAAAATTATATGATTCGCCTCCGGGAACATCATGCCCGGTAATTGAAGCAGTAAAAAATGCTGATTTTGTTATTCTTGTTACCGAACCAACACCTTTCGGATTACACGATCTGAAGCTGGCAGTTGATACATTAAAGGAACTGAAAAAGAAATTTGGTGTTGTTGTGAATCGTTATGGTATTGGGAATGATGATGTAGTGAACTATTGCAAAAAAGAAAGTATTGATTTAATAGCAAAAATTCCGAATAGCCGCCGTATAGCTGAATTATATTCACGCGGTGAATTGATCTATCAGAAAATTCCGGAAGTAAAAC
>JAUWPX010000128.1 GCA_030611395.1 Bacteroidota bacterium
GTCGAATGCAGTAATTCCAGGTTGTTCTGCCTGACAATATCCAGTGTATATTCATACAAGGAATAATTGTCTGTCTTCAGATGAATTATTCCTTCAGGGATTAAGAAATCCTTATATGAATTAAGAAACCATGGATTTGTGAGGCGTTTTTTTTCTCTTTTCCTTTTCGACTGTGGATCAGGAAAGGTAATCCATATCTCGCTTATTTCATCTTCAGAAAAAAAGGAATTAATAAGTTCAATACGTGTGCGGATAAAACAAACGTTCTTTAATCCCATTTCTTCAACTTCCCTGGCTCCTTTCCAAATCCGGGCTCCCTTAATATCAATACCGATAAAATTCTTATTGTTATATTTTTTTGCCAGGTTAATAGTATACTCTCCTTTCCCACAACCCAGTTCAAGCACTATAGGATAGTTGTTTTTAAAAAACTTTTCAGCCCATTTACCTTTCAATAAATGATCTTTATTAAAAACATCTTCAACCACAGGCTGAATAACAAAATCAAATTTTTTGATTTCAGCCCATTTCTTTAATTTGTCTTTCCCCACTATCTTTCAGTCTCAGAAGTTTGTACCTTTTCAATCCTAAGTCCAATATCATAAACACCTTTTAGATGTTCGGTTCGCATTGCCTGTTCATACTCAAATGAATAGTACCCCGAAACGGGAAATCTTATGTTTTGTTTATATGGCAACCGCAATTCATGAATATCTCCCCAGCCACTACCATACCATTTACCTCTTTTATCCGCCAGGATGCAATCAATTGTATCACATACCCATTGTCCTGTCGGTGAGGTAGTGCTTATAAAAATGTATAAATTACGATATGAATACCCTGATCCGTTACGTATATCTATATAAATATTATGAGATGCGACAGTATCGGATATATAAGGCCTGAACACGGGCTTATTATCAACATCCCAAACATGCAAAGGAATTTCAACATATTCTTCATATACCCTGTTTGGATCACAGGAAACAATAGCTAAAAACGCAAGAAATACAACCAGATAAATCCGTTTACTTTTCATTCCCTGGTCTCCGTCTTTTCTTTTTTCTTTTCGATCTTCTCATCCCTGATTTTGAAAAATTACCGAAACGATCAAGACTTTCTTCCCCATCATTACTCGTAAACTCAGCAAAAGTATCAGCAGAAGTATCAGCAAATTTGATTTTATCTTCCAGAAATTGAACTTTTTGCCCCATTTTGTTTTTTTCCTGAATTTCAATTACTCTATCTACAGAGATCACTGAAAGTTTAACTGTTTTCTCTTTATCAAAGGAATACCACATTAAGCGTTTATAGACATCTGTTTTCTGGTGGTAAGCAGTTCCTTCCTCTGTTTCAAGAGGTATAGAGGTGTTGGGAAAATCCTTTTTTGCATCCAGGTATGAATCCAGCTCATAGTTAAGGCAACATTTTAACTTTCCACACTGTCCGGCCAGTTTTTGCGGATTAAGTGACAATTCCTGGTGCCTGGCAGAATTTGTTGTCACCGAATTAAAACTTGACATCCAGGATGAACAGCATAATTCGCGTCCACAAGGACCTGTTCCCCCTATTCGTCCCGTTTCCTGCCTTGCTCCAATCTGCCGCATTTCTATTCTTACTTTAAAATTATCAGCAAGAATTTTAATTAATTCCCTGAAATCAACCCTCCCGTCAGCTATGTAGTAAAATATCGCCTTGGTATTATCACCCTGGTATTCAACATCCCCTATTTTCATTTCCAGTTTTAGGTCTTCTGCAAACGTTCTTGATTTTAACATAGTTGATTTTTCAAGAGAAATTGCTTCCTCCCACTTTTCAAGATCAGCCGGTTTAGCCTTTCGATAAACCTTTTTTAACTCCTCGGAATCTTTTGCCCCATTGTTCTTTATCATTTGATAATAAGCCAATTCCCCGGTAAGTGCAACAATTCCAATATCATGCCCCGGGGAGGCTTCAACCGCAACAATATCCCCGGTTATTAATCTTAACTCATTTACATTTCTAAAAAAATCTTTTCGTGTATTTTTGAACCTGACCTCAATAATGTTTTTATTTCTTGCACTTTCAGGAATATCCTTCAGCCAATTATAGGAAGCAAGTTTATGGCATGTACCTGTTATTTGTTGGTAATTCTGATTATTATCCGACCCGTAGTCCTTGTTCTTCTGTTCGTTATCTCTCATTTTCTAAAAGATTAAAATAAACTTTTGCTCTCCCCCCTTTGCTCTTTGCTCTTCACCCTGACAAATTTAATCAAAATTATTTTTTTATCAATTTAACAAGTTTGTTTGCCATATCCAGAAATACAATTTTCCCATTAGCATTTGCCCCTATATGCAAACTGGCCTGATTAAATTCATTGGTTATTCCAAACACATTATTTTTATCAATAAATTTTGAAAAATTGACAGAAAAGTCTGATTCATATTGTGTCATTCTGTTTATTACATCAGAAATTCCCTGATTTATGTTTATAAAAAAGTTCTCGCGTATTATTCTTAATCCATAATCCAGAAATTGTTTTTGTGATTCCCTGCCCACCCTGGCTATCTCTTCAACCCAATTAAGTATCTCAGGAATATCATTAGTCCAGCATAATCTCATAAGCGTAGTAAATTTCTCAAAATGGAGTTTATTTTCTTCTGCCCTTTCTAAAACATTTAAAGCTTTAAGATAATTACCATCAGCCAAATGGGCAGCATCTTTCATTTTAACCTCCTCAAAATCAAACTTCTGTTGAAGTGTTAAAAGTATCTCTGCCTCTTCCAGTTTAGGAATCCTTATCATCTGAACCCTGGAATAAATGGTAGGCAAAATATTGGTTGAATTCTCGGTAATCATCAGAAACAGTGTTTTTGAAGGAGGTTCCTCAATAATTTTCAAAAGTTTATTCGCGGTTGGTTTATTCATTTTTTCAGGTAACCAGATTATTACCACTTTATACTCCGACTCATAACTTTTTAAACTAAGTTTTCGAATAATTTCATAACTCTCTGCCACATTAATAAACCCCTGCTTATTATCCAGTCCAATAGCTTTGTACCATTCTGCAGGATTCAGATATGGATTTTCAAGAAATGAAACTCTCCACTCTTCCAGGAATTTATCAGTTAATGGTTCCTTTACTTTAGGAGTTGAGGCAACCGGCAAAATAAAATGCAGATCAGGATGTATCAGTTTGGAATACTTAAGACATGAATGGCATGTTCCGCATGAATCATTCCCGCTTCTGTTTTCGCATGATATATATTGAGCATAAGCTATAGCCAGTGGCAAACAACCTGCCCCTTCAGGTCCGGAAAACAACTGAGCATGGCTTATCCTGTTTTCTTCAACCGTTTTTATAAGCTTCTTTTTAATCTCTTCCTGTCCAATTATATCTTTAAAAAGCATGCCGGATCTGTTCTTTAAATAAGCAAACAAAGGTAACGAAATCATAAGAATATAGCTCCGCAAAATAATTTAGAATGTAATAATTTGGTATTATACCCCTGAAAAAAAATTTCTGCAAGGTTAAGGCTAAGGCTAAGGCTAAGTAAGATAAGAAGTTTTAGAAGTTTAGAGCTTAATAAATAAAATACGATTTTATAAAACATCAAAAGTAATTTGCTATTTAAACAAAATAAAAAGTATATCTAATAAATAATAAAATTGAGCAGCCAAATCCCTTAGCCTCAGCCTCAGCCTTAGCCTTTAATACGAAAATGATTTAAATAATAATATAACCCGGTATATATCAATGACTAATTTTGAAATTCCGATACTTTTAAATTATGACTCCGGATATTGACTTTCCCCTATTTATAATTAATTTTGCAGACAGAAGTGTTACCGGGTGCTGGTAACGTGTTACTTTTTACTTTTAATTTTTAATTTCTAATTTTTTATTATGAAAACTATTGACAATTACGATTTTACAGGAAAAAAGGCAATTATCAGAGTTGATTTTAATGTGCCAATAAATGAAAAGCTTGAGGTTGGTGATGATACACGAATCAAAGCAGCGTTGCCTACTATAAAAAAAATCCTTTCTTCCGGTGGTGCAACTATCTTAATGTCCCACCTTGGTCGTCCAAAAGGTGAATATGAAGAGAAATTTTCTCTTAAGAATATAGTGCCACGTCTTTCAGAATTACTCGAAACAGAGGTTAAGTTTGCAAAAGATTGTATTGGCGAAGAAACATCCAAAATAGTAAATGAACTTAAACCCGGAGATGTTCTTCTGCTGGAAAACCTGAGATTCCATAAGGAAGAAAAAAGCGGTGAAGAGACATTTGCCAAAAAACTGGCAGACCTTGCAGATGTGTATGTAAATGATGCTTTTGGCACCGCTCACAGGGCACATGCATCAACCACGATAATAGCAAAATTCTTCCCCGAAGAAAAAATGTTTGGATATCTTATCGGTAACGAATTAAAAAGTATGGATAAGGTACTGCACCGGCCTGAAAAACCCTTTACTGCAATTATGGGTGGTGCTAAAGTGTCTGATAAAATCCAGGTTATTGAAAACCTGCTTGATAAAGTTGATAACCTGATAATTGGTGGCGGAATGACATACACATTTATCAAAGCAAGAGGTGGTAAGATCGGAGCCTCTCTTGTTGAAGAAGACAAACTGGAAATGGCAAACGATTTAATAAAAAAAGCTGAAGCAAAAAATGTAAAGCTTTATTTACCGGTGGATAATGTGATTGCTGATAAATTTGAGAATGATGCCAAAACAGAAGAAACTCCTGTTGATGAAATCCCTGACGGATGGATGGGACTGGATATCGGACAAAAAACAATCGAAGGATTTTCGGAAATAATTAAACACTCTAAAACCATTCTTTGGAACGGACCTATGGGAGTATTTGAAATGTCAAGTTTCCAGAAAGGTACGGAAACTATTGCCAAAGTAATTGCCGAAACAACAGAAAATGGAGCTTTTAGCCTGATTGGCGGAGGCGACTCGGTTGCTGCAATAAATAAATATAACCTGAAGGATAAAGTAAGCTATGTTTCAACAGGTGGTGGTGCAATGCTTGAGTATATTGAAGGAAAGGAGCTGCCAGGCGTTAATGCAATACGGGAAGACTTAACGATAGAACGAAGGAACGAAGGGGAGAAGAATGAAGAGGGGAAGAAGCTGAGAAATAAAAATCATGTATTATGAATAGAATATTATTGTTTTCTGCTTTGTTGCTCTTTGCTTTTTCGGGCTGCGAAAAGGAAGAAAATCCTGATACTTCCGGTGAAGCAACCCTGACATCCGATCGTTTCCAGGAAGGATTAACATATTCAATTTACGGTTTTTCTTTTGAACAGGGTAAGGTGATAAAATATAACCCGGCAGGAGAAGAAATAATCCCTGATTTTTTTATCCTGCCTAAAACAGAAACAGGAGGACAACTAACCGGAGCATATCTTGATAGTCCAAACCATAATGAATCATTCAGCTTAAC
>JAUWPX010000152.1 GCA_030611395.1 Bacteroidota bacterium
ATGTTATCATATTTCCTGGCAGAAACAAGATTAAACTCGTTGCCGGCTTTTAGCATTTCCGTATCGTAACCTATTGAATTATAATAAACTGACCATTCATCTGCATACTGAGGAGTTAAAAAACTTCCAACAACAATATGATACTTAAATCGTGCCAACTCCTCAAGTCTTTTCTGTTCAGCCATATTTATTGAATCCTGCCTGGCCTGTTCAATTGCCCTTTGTTTTGCAATAACTTTACTGATCGAATCAGCAATATGAATACTATCCTGTTTTCTCAGATAAGCATCCATTGTATCAGCATTTTTCAAACCAAACCAACCTTTTTCCTTTACAAATTTGCAGGATGAAAATGAAATTAAAATTGCAAACAAAATAAAAATAAGTTTTTTCATGTAATTCCTTCTTTTAGTGGTGCTAACTGAAGACAAAAATAACTATTTGATATTCATTTACCTAATAGAAAAAATATTTTTTGAAAAAACTTTAATATTTAAATGTCCTTAGCGATCTTTGCGTGAACTCTTTGCGAACTTTGCGCCTTCTTTGCGATCTCTGCTGTTAGTTTTCCTTTGCTTAATTCTTCCACTATTCCACTATTCCCTGCCCGTCCGGTCAGGCGGGCATTCTTCCATTTTTTTCCATCTATCCCCTCTATCCCCTTCTTCTTTCTTTTTTGTATCTTGCAAAGATGTTAACAAATTAATCATTAAATGAAAACAATCATACAGTTTTTTGAAGAGAGCGTAAATAAATTTTCTGATAATATTTTTATGTGGGAGAAAAAAGGTGACAAATACGAAGGCTCCACATATACAGAGATCAGGCAGGAAGCCAGAAAATTCGGAGCCGGACTTATTTCTATCGGTATTAATAATGGAGACAGGATCGGGTTGATCTCTGAAGGACGTAATGACTGGCTGATATGCGAACTGGGAATTCTATATGCAGGAGCGGTTAATGTTCCAATGTCTGTTATGCTTGCTGAACCATCTGAAATAAAATTCAGGCTGGAACATTCCGGATCAAAAATGGTTATTACTTCCGGTAACCAGGCACCAAAAATAAAAACTATTAAGCATGAACTGAAAAACCTTGAGAAAGTCATTATACTGGATAATGAAGTAAATCCTGAAGAAAAAGATATTTTTTACTCAGATATAATAATAAAAGGAGAGGAATATCTTGCAGCCAAAAGCGAAGAGTTTGATAAAAGATGGCAATCATTAATCCCTGATGATTATGCCAATATCTGTTATACTTCCGGAACCACTGCCGACCCAAAAGGTATAATACTATCGCATAAAAATTATGTAAAAAATGTTGAACAGGCATATACCCTGATGGATATCCCGCCCGAATATTGTACATTGCTTATACTACCGGGGGATCATTCTTTTGCACACACTGCAGGGTTATACAGTTTTATGGGAAAAGGAGCCAGCATAGCATCTGTTAAGGTTGGCAAAACCGGATTTGAAACACGAAAAAACATACCGGGAAATATTAAGGAAACCAAACCCAGCCTTCTTATGAGTGTTCCGGCACTGGCAAAGAATTTTAGAAAAAATATTGAAAAGAATATCAGTGCCAAAGGAGCGGTTATTGAAAAACTATTTAATCATGCACTGAAAATATCCTATTCATATAATAAAGAAGGCATAAATAAAGGGAAGGGACTCCAGAAACTTAAAAAACCTCTCCTTTTTTTATACGATAAGATCCTGTTTTCAAAAATACGTGAAGGATTTGGCGGAAAAATCGATTTCTTTATTGGTGGTGGTGCACTTTTGGATATCGAACTACAACGGTTTTTCTATGCTATTGGCATGCCGATGTTTCAGGGTTACGGGCTATCTGAAGCAGCACCTATTATCAGTTCAAATGCACTGAAACGTCATAAGCTCGGATCCTCAGGATTTCTGGTGCAGAATCTTGAACTGAAAATATGTGACGAGGATGGAAATGAACTTCCAGTTGGTAAAAAAGGTGAGATAATTGTTAAAGGTGATAATGTGATGGTTGGATACTGGAAAAATGAAGAAGCAACAAAATCAACTTTAAAAAATGGCTGGCTGTATACCGGCGATATGGGCTATATGGATAATGATGGTTTTCTATACGTCCTTGGTCGTTTCAAAAGTTTGCTGATATCTGATGACGGTGAAAAATACAGTCCTGAAGGAATAGAGGAAGCGTTTACTGAACAATCACCGTATATTGACCAATGTATGCTGTACAATAACCAGAATCCTTATACTGTGGTACTAATTGTACCGGACAAAGAGACAATAAATCGTAAACTGAAAGAGGATAACCAGAATATCACAACAGAGGAAGGAAAGACTGCTGCTCTTAAATTAATTGAATCTGAAATAAACGTCTATCGCAAAGGTGGAAAATTTGAAGAAATGTTCCCACAGCGCTGGTTGCCCGGTGCAATTGGAATCCCTGACCAGGCATTTACGCAGGAAAACCATCTGGTAAACTCAACTATGAAAATTGTTCGGAGCAAGATCGTGGAACAGTACAAAGATCTGATTGAATTCCTCTATACACCTGAAGCTAAAGACGTAACAAACGAAAAAAATAAAATATCTTTAATAAAAAAATAACCGCGTCATGAATTGTAAAAAATTAATTACCACTACTCTCTTCACATGTCTGCTACTATTGTCCGTATCATTTCCGGTCAATAGTCAGGCTCTAAGTTCCAGGATCGCCAATTATGACATTAAGGTAAAACTTGATCCTGTTGAAAAAATCGTTGACGGTACTATGACATTCGAATGGAAAAATCCCTCACAGGACACTATCAGGGAATTGCGTTTTCATATGTACCTGAATGCATTTAAAAATAACAGGTCAACTTTCTGGAAAGAGTCAGGCGGACAGCTAAGGGGAAAAGGCGTGGATACTAAAGATCCCAAAGTGTGGGGCTGGGTTGACATTCTTTCGATTAAGACCCTGGAAGGAAATGATCTTGCTAGTTCAATACAATTTGTTCAGCCCGATGATGATAATACAGATGACCAAACGGTTGCTGAAGTAAAACTCAAAGATCCGGTTCTGCCAGGCGGGAGTCTGACACTGAATATGGAGTTCAGATCAAAATTACCTAAGATCTTTGCACGTACCGGTTTCAGCGATAATTATTTTTTGGTCGCTCAATGGTTCCCCAAGATCGGTGTATATGAACCGGCAGGAATGCGTTATGCTGAAAAAGGGCAATGGAATTGCCACCAGTATCATGCCCATTCTGAATTCTATGCCAACTTCGGGGTATACCGTGTAGAGATAACCCTGCCTGAAGAATTTGTTGTTGGTGCTACAGGAAAACGAATAAGTGAAAAACCGGTTGAAGACGGACTGAAGCAGGTAACTTACCTGGCTGAGGATGTGGTTGATTTTGCCTGGACTGCCTCACCCCGGTTTATTGTTGTGGAAGATAAATGGAAAGATGTAGATATAAAAGTTTACCTGCAACCCGAACATGAACAACTTGCTTTGCGGCATACCGGGTCAGTAAAAGCTGCACTGGAGTATTTCGATGCACATTTGGGCCCCTACCCTTATTCCACCATTTCAATTGTTGACGCTCCTTTCAGGGGATTAGGCTCATCCGGGATGGAATATCCGACTTTTTTTACAGCAGGTTCGATCTGGGGTCTGCCGGATGAACTTCGGTTAATTGAAATGGTAACTATCCATGAATTCGGTCACACCTATTTTATGGGCATCCTTGCCACAAACGAATTTGAAGAGGCATGGATGGACGAGGTAATGAATACTTATTTCGAATCACGCATAATGGATCACACATATGGTGAGGTAACATCATTTGTCGGTTTTAAGAAATTCCATTTCGGTGATCAGGAAAACCAGAGATTATCATATACGAGTTTACCTTACCCAAAAATTGCCGAGAGTACCCGTCCGTCATGGAAATTCGAGCATGGTGGTTATGGTTCAATGTCGTATAATAAACCTGCCACTATGTTCACAACCCTGGAACGCCTCGTGGGAGAAGAAACTAACGAAGAAATATGGAAGACATATTTTGAAAAGTGGAAATTCAAACATCCTTCCGGAAGAGATTTTATCAATGTGGTGAATAAGGTTGTAACAAAAAACCATGGAACCAGGTTTGGGGAAAATATGAACTGGTTCTTCGACCAGGCTTTGTATGGATCGGAAGTATGTGACTATAAGCTTCTCAGGATAAGAAACAATGAATTAACTCCACCAATAGGGATTGATGATAGCGGAGAAAATAAAATGATATACAAGAAAACCGAGTATGAAAATATAGTATATAAATCGTCCGTGGTAATACACCGGCTTGGCGAGGTAATAATGCCCCAGGAAGTACTGATCCATTTTGAAGACGGTGAAGAGATTACTGAAACCTGGGACGGAAAAAGCAGAACCAAAGAATTTTCTTATGAAAAACCCGAAAAAATTATCTGGGCAAAAATCGACCCGGAGAATAAGATAATGCTTGATATCAATTTACAGAATAACAGTAGAGCAGTTAAACCTCAAAAAACTGTTTTCAATAAATATTTAATCAAATTCCTGTTCCTGATGCAAAACATCTTACAGGATTTTGCCATTTTTATTTAATACAAATCAGAACCATGACAATTATAAAAGACTATCTATCCGGATTACGACTGGCATCCCGTTCATTGAAGATGACCACAATGATATATGTTATAAATCTACTTTTCGCACTGGCACTGGCTATACCTTTTTATGGGGTGATCACCAATGCAGCTCATGGAAGTCTTCAGGTTAACAAGCTGCTGGA
>JAUWPX010000372.1 GCA_030611395.1 Bacteroidota bacterium
TTTGAAAATTCAAAGGAGATCCTTTTCAGGGCTTTCGATCTGGGTATAACACATTTCGACCTGGCTAACAATTACGGACCTCCACCCGGATCAGCTGAAGAGAACTTTGGTAAAATTTTGAAAAAACATCTTACTCCTTACCGTGATGAACTTATTATTTCATCAAAAGCAGGATATTTGATGTGGCCGGGACCTTATGGTGAATGGGGTTCAAAGAAATATCTTATTGCAAGTCTTGATCAAAGCCTGCAACGAATGGGATTAGACTATGTTGATATTTTTTATTCGCACAGACCTGATCCGGATACTCCTCTGGAAGAAACAATGGGAGCTCTTGCACAGGTTGTTAAACATGGAAAAGCGCTTTATGTTGGTTTATCCAACTATGATGCTGAGACAACGAGGCAGGCTACCAAAATCCTTGACTCACTCAATACTCCATGCCTTATCCACCAACCCAGGTACTCAATGCTTGACAGATGGGTTGAAGATTCATTGCTTGATGTTCTGGAAGAAAAAGGAATTGGATGCATCTGCTTCTCCCCGTTAGCACAGGGTCTGCTAACTGACAAATATATTAAGAACATACCTGAAAATTCACGTGCGGCAAAACCGCATGGGTTCCTTCAAAAAACTACAATCACACCTGAATTACGGGAAAAAATTATTAAACTGAATACCATGGCTGTTCGCAGAGGACAATCACTTGCTCAAATAGCTCTGGCATGGATACTAAAAGACGACAGGATAACATCTGTACTTATTGGAGCCAGTAGTGTTGATCAACTTGAAGATTCTCTAAAATGTTTAAATAATACTACTTTTGCAAGTGAAGAATTGAGTGAAATTGAAAAAATACTTGCGGTATAGATAATCATGAAAAAAATATTTATCGGATTGTCAGGAGGGGTTGATTCCAGTGTTGCAGCATATCTTTTGAAAAAGCAGGGATATGATGTGGAAGCATTATTCATGAAGAACTGGCATGATACAACAGGTGTGCTTAAAGGTGACTGTCCCTGGGATAATGACATAATGTTTGCTGAAATGGTTGCTAACAAACTTGATATACCCTTTCATCAAGTCGATTTGAGCAAAGAATACCGTGAACGTGTGGTTAATTATATGTTCGATGAATACAAAGGAGGACGAACTCCAAATCCTGATGTTCTGTGCAACAGAGAGATAAAGTTTGATCTTTTTGTGAAGGAAGCTCAAAAACTTGGCGGAGAGATGGTAGCCACAGGTCATTACTGCCGTAAAGATGAAATCAAATCAAACAATAAAACAATATACAGATTACTTGCAGGTGTTGATAAAAACAAAGATCAGAGCTATTTTTTATGCCAGATATCCCAGAAACAATTAGCATCTGCTCTTTTTCCACTGGGGGATATTACAAAACCCGATGTAAGGAAAATTGCTTCGGATATTGGTCTGGCAACTGCAAACCGTAAAGACTCTCAGGGTATCTGTTTTGTTGGGAAAGTTGACCTTCCCCTGTTTCTCCAGCAACAACTTGCTTCAAAAAAGGGAGACGTTATTGAAATTCCATTGGGTTATTACGACAATATTATTAAATCCGATTCTCTTGAAGATATTACCAAAGATTATTTATACAAACCTTTTGACGGAATAAAGATCGGGGAACATAACGGGGCACACTTTTTCACTATCGGACAAAGGAAAGGATTGAATATTGGTGGCAAAGCCGAACCGGTCTTTGTTATTGATAATGACACAAATACAAATATTGTTTATACCGGAATGGGGGAAAATCATCCAGGACTCTTCCGCAGGGGATTATTTATAAAGCCGGACGAAATACACTGGCTTAGAAACGACCTGGAAATGAAACCCGGTACAAAAAGGGAAATGCTGGTCAGAATTCGTTACCGCCAACCATTGCAGGAAGCAACTCTTCATATGAAAAAAGAAGGCATGTATATTGTATTCGCAAAACCTCAGCGAGGAATAGCCCGTGGACAGTTTGCTGCATGGTACGATGAAGAAGAGCTTCTCGGATCAGGGGTGATCT
>JAUWPX010000148.1 GCA_030611395.1 Bacteroidota bacterium
AACATTTTTTCCATGTTTCAGGTGTACTTGGGTTAGTATCACTTGGACTGGTAATGGCAAGTATAGGACGGACAAGAATAAGCCCCGAGGTAGAGCATTTCCTTCATGAGTTCTGGGAGCTGGCGGCTTTTATTGCTAATACACTTATTTTCCTGATTGTTGGTGTAGTTATTGCACTTAGAGTGGTTTTTACCGGTAACGATTTCCTGATTCTTGGAATAATTTATGTTGGAATACACATCATAAGAGCAATCGTGATAGCTCTGTTTTTCCCCGTGATGAAACGAACAGGTTACGGATTATCCAGAAAAGATTCTTATGTATTATGGTGGGGCGCACTGCGCGGTGCCATAGGGTTGGCACTTGCGCTTATTGTTGCGAACGAGAGCGCTATCCCGGAAGAGATCAGGAATCAGTTCCTTTTTCTAACAGCCGGAATTGTTACTCTTACATTGCTGGTAAATGCAACAACTATAGGACTTCTTGTTAATAAACTGGGTTTAACGAAAATATCTCCTGCAAAAGCGGCAATGCTGTCAAACGCTAACCAGTACCTGCGACAGAGCACGGAAAATACAATTGAAAAGTTGAAAGAGGACAGGTTTATGGGCAGGGCTAACTGGAAAGCTGTAAAGGATTATCTGCCATTAGAGGAAGATAAGTTTGATGAACAGGATCTGAAAATTGAGACAATTGCCGAAACCCGGAGACGTGTATTGGAAAAAGAAAAAAGTGCCTACTGGCACCAATTCAGGGATGGGTTACTGGGACCTATTTCTGTCAGAAGGCTATCAGACGGCATTAGTGATATTCTGGATGCGGGGGGAATGATTTCACTTTCAGAAAGAAAGGACCTGGAGGAATCCTGGAAAACCCCGAAATTGCTCAATAAAATGCAATCGCTTCCTTTAATCGGAAAATTTGCTGAACGGGCATTTTTTGAACGGCTGGCCATTAGTTATGACAGTGCCAGAGGATTTGTTGAAGCACAGGAAGAAGCACTGAAACTTATCGAGAGTATGGAGAGGCAGTTGAAATCAGATACTTCAAATAACAATAAGAAGGAAGAAGAAGAAACGCTCGGAATTATCGAAGAGGAAATCAATGAAAACAGGATACATGGACTAACATTCCTTCGAAATCTAAGAAAAAGTTTCCCGGAAATATACAATGACGTAGCTACCCGCCAGGCAATACGGTCTATGCTGAACTATGAAAGGAGGACAGTTGAACGGCTGCAGAAAAATGGCCGGCTCGAAAGTGATGAAGCAAATAAAATGATTTCTAAAATTGAAGAAAGAATGAAGAGATTGATGGATTCGCCTCCATCAGTTGATTTGCCTGATGCAATTGAGTTATTAAAAGATGTTAAATGGTTGCAGGGTCTTGGCCCGACTACTCTGGACATGATTGTTAAACTTTTCCAGACTAAAGTCTATTCGGTTGGAGATAAAATAATTAAGGAAAGCGGACATAGTGATGGGTTTTACTTTATAGCACGTGGTACAGTAAAAGTGACTCATAAGATAAAAGTACTGGATGTTCTTAGTCATGGAAGTTTTATTGGTGAAATGGCAGGTTTAACAGGTTTGCCCAGAACGGCTGAAGTTACTGCAGAATCTCCTGTAACTGTACTCTGGATGTCCTCTAATAATATGAGGGAGATAATGCAGGAGTCACCAATACTGGCTAAACGGCTTTGGAGGATTGGTGGATTCCGTCTTGCTGAAAACCTGCTACGGGATATTGAACCTTATAGTTACTGGCGACAATCACAATTAAGAGACCTTCTGGAAAAGGGGACAGTAGTTAATCCTGAGAAGGAAAAGGATGTTTTATTAAAAGATAAGCTGGTAATACTTCTAACAGGGAAAGCAATACCTCTTGATCAGGAGAAAAAAGTATATATTGGTCCGGCACTTATTGAGAATGCTGAACAGGTGGAATTCGGAAAAAATTGTATGATATTTGTTTGTTAACCCGATCTGGAGTTAAGTTACGAGTATTTTAAGTCCTGATCACCAGGCAGCCTGCAATCATATCATGCAGAGCCTGTTTTTTTTCTGTTAGCCCGGCAAGAATATAACCGATCATAAATATCATTTTTGAAATTATCTTTCCAAAATAGCGGCCTGTTGCTCTCGTGAATGATATCTTTCTTCCCTCCATATCAGTAACTTTCAGGCCAAGTGCCATCTTACCCAAAGTTGCCTGTTGTTTTGATGATTCAAAAAGAGCAAAATAAAGCCAGCCTACCGCAGTTATTGTTATAATTAGCAGTAAAACAGCCCCGATGATACCTGCCACACCAAATAATTTTGATCCATCGCACTCGTCAAGTTCAGAAATAGCGATACCGGAGAAGATAATAGTGCCGATAAATGGTAATGAGATAACAAATCCTATCGCACCAAGAATGATGTCATCAATAAGATAGGCGACGAAGCGTAACCAGAAACCGGCGTATTTTACCTGACCGGTGTTTTTAGAATCGAGTACTTCCATAATAGTTTTTTTTGTTTGGATTAAAATTACAAAAAATAGTTAAGAGTGAAAAGTTTAAGAAATGTTTGAGGTTTGAAGTTTTAGGTTTGAAGAAAACAGTACCCAGCCCCCCCTGTATTAAAAGTAAATCCTGTATTGCATTACAGGGAAAAATCCCAGTTGATAAGTCATTTCTATCGATTCGGTTTCAGCATCATAAATTTGCATTAACACATTTTTATGATTGGTTATATTCTCAACATACAATTGCCATTCCTGGGTAATTTTTTTTGAGTTACTCCTGAAGCCAAGTTTAGTATCGATTTTTAGGTAATTGGCAAATTTCTTTGAATATGCCTGGTCCTCAAAGTAAACCATATTGTAGAAGGCGCTGTTTTTAGCTATAGAACCCTCCAGATCTATCGGTGTATAGCGTCTACCGCCCGCCCATGTAAGACGGAGATCAAAAAATATTACCGATCTTTTGTTCAGATTAAATTCTTTCCCCATAAGGGAATTAATAACGAAATTTCCATTAAAAGCAGTGTTCCTTTCAATTCCGTCACTTCCCTTGTACTTTGATTCAAACAGGGAAAGTGTGACAAGGTAATAATAGCTGTTACTAAAGAATTTTTCAAGCGTAAATTCCATGCCATAATTTTTCCCTGTTCCATTACTTTTCAGACTATCGCGGGCTTCCACTCCCCAGGAAGCACCGGTGTTAAGCATGCTAAATGAGCTTTTTTTCTGTTCAACCGGTACATCAAATAGTTTTTGATAATATACTTCAGCCTTAAACCTGACATTCTTGCTGAAAACATTATCATATCCAACCACAAAATGGTTAGCTTTTGTTAAACCGAGATCTGAATTAGATTTAATATATGAATTATCCGGAAGGCGGGTTTCCATGAAAATAGTGGATAAGGGTGATATTCTGCTGTGATACCCATAACCTGCATTAAATTTCATCCTGTTGTTAAATTTCCATTGAATCCCAAATCTTGGTTCTGCCGATATTTGTTGGTTGTGATCGAAATATAGCAGGTGAATACCAGGAGTAATAAAGAGATTATCATTGAATTTATATAACCACTGATTATATAACCTGAAAAGAAAAACTCCATTAGTAAGAGTTTTCTCGATATTGGTCAGATTTCGGTACTCTTGAGCTGATGATAAATATACTTTTGAATTCAGGTTAAATCCCAAACGATCAATAGTTGCTCCTGTACGGAAAGATAATTGAGAATTGATTTTCCTGTTAAGTATGAAATCGTAAGACAATTTTATTGTTGATGATCTGTCTTTGTAATACATAAAAGGTGAAAAATTTGAATCCAGCGTGTCAAGCTGTGTCCATCCGTTTTCATACAGTACGGAAACAGTGTGTTTTGAATAGGTTTTCGGGTTGTGCACAATTGAATACGAAATGCCATTGAATATCAGATCCGAACCGTTGTATATATCCTGATCACCAGGAGCATAAATATTTTCGCCCTTTTTATCTTTAGCTTTCAAAGAGATATGGCTGGTTCCTCCCAAACCAAAAAAGGATAATTTGCCTTTTTTTAAAGGGAATACGAGGTTATATATAAAATCCTGATAAAAAGGAATTCCGCCACCGGTGCCAAAATTTATTCCCAGCTCATTCATTAATCCTAAAGTAGAATAGCGGTAATTTGCAATGAAAGAACTTCTGGTTTCTTTGTTTACCGGTCCTTCAATACCAATTTCAAAGCCGTTGAAACCAATCTGTCCCAGGAACTCATGTTTTTCATTATTGCCTGTTCTGAGTTTAAGGTCAAACACACCTGATAAAGCGTTTCCGTATTGTGCAGGAAATGCTCCGGTAAAAAAATCGGAGTTTCTGAGGTTATTATTATTAAGCATCCCGACAGGTCCCCCGGTTGTTCCCTGTGTTGCAAAATGATTCGGGTTTCCTATATCAACTCCCTCAAGTTTCCAAAGCAAACCCGATGGACTGTTTCCCCTGATAATGATATCATTCCTCTGATCATTAGCGCCTGATACCCCGGCGTAGTTCATTGCCATTCTTGCCACATCACCACGACTACCGGCATATTTTTCGGTTTCCTCTATTGTGAAAGTGCGGGCACTTATGGTTGCCATTTTGTTTATGGGTTGATCCTTCGACTTGTGTGCAACAACTACAACTTCTTCGGCAGTGAAAGCTTTTTCCTCCAATTCGAGATAGAGATTTATTTCTTTCGCGGAAGATACAATCAGGTTATTGATAGTGATGGGTTCATATCCAAGGAATCTAATCTGTATGGTTCTCCTGCCTATAGTTACATTCTCAAGCCGGAAATTTCCATTTACATCTGACGATGTCCCTGTAGTAGTTTCACTACCTAATAAAGCAATTGTTGCTCCGGGT
>JAUWPX010000031.1 GCA_030611395.1 Bacteroidota bacterium
CTTATGCTTCATCTGTGAAAGAGATGAAAAATTTGATTAAGAAGACATACGGCCTGAAGGGGGATAAAATTGTTAATATGAATTGGACAGCCGTTGATAAGGGGGGTGATGTGAATAAAATTGATGTACTTGTAGAGTGGAAAGATATGGAACCTGAAGTAAAGGAAAAAAGAGAAAATGTTCCTGAATTTGTGCGTGATGTAGCAGACCGGATCAACAGCCTTGAAGGAGACCTGGTTCCTGTAAGTGCGTTTGTTGGCAGAGAAGATGGTTCATTCCCGGCAGGTACCACACAGTATGAAAAACGTGGTGTTGCTGTTAATGTTCCCGAATGGATACCCGAAAATTGCATCCAGTGTAACCAGTGTGCTTATGTCTGTCCTCATGCTGCCATCCGTCCCTTCCTGTTAACAGACGAAGAATTGAAGAATGCTCCTGAAGGAACGGAAACAATTGATGGAAAAGGAGGAGTTAAAGGATATCACTACAAAATTCAGGTAAGTGTGCTTGATTGTACCGGCTGCAGCAATTGTGCTGATATTTGCCCCTCAAAGGAAAAGGCACTTGTAATGAAACCTCTTGAAACTCAAGACGCTGAGATTGAAAGGTGGAATTATATGGATTTAAAGGTTGGATATAAGGAAAATGTAGTACCAAAGGATAAGACAGTTAAAAACAGTCAGTTTGCTAAGCCTTTGTTTGAATTTTCCGGTGCATGTCCGGGTTGTGGTGAAACACCATATATCAAAGAGATAACCCAGTTGTTTGGCGACAGGATGATGATATCCAATGCAACCGGCTGCTCATCAATATACGGTGGTACAGCACCTTCATCTCCTTATTGTACAAATGATGAAGGACATGGACCGGCATGGGCAAATTCGCTTTTTGAAGACAATGCTGAATATGGTTATGGAATGGCTATAGGTGTTAACCAGTTACGTAAAAGAATTGCCAGGAAAATGAAAGATGTGTTGAAAAATAATTTGTCAGATGCTGTAAAAGATGCTTTCAAAGAATGGATTGATAATAAAGATAATGCTGAAGGATCACGTGTCGCTTCGAAAAAAGTGCTTGAAGTTCTTAAGGATGAAAAATCATCCGTTGCTAAAGAAATTCTTGATCTGAAGCAATACCTGGTTAAAAAATCCGTATGGGCATTTGGAGGTGACGGATGGGCTTATGATATTGGTTACGGAGGACTTGATCATGTTCTGGCATCAGGTGATGATTTTAATATTCTTGTTCTGGATACCGAAGTTTATTCCAATACCGGTGGACAATCCTCAAAAGCAACCCCAATTGGAGCAGTTGCCAAATTTGCTGCTTCAGGGAAAAAGATACGTAAGAAAGATCTTGGTGCAATGGCTATGACTTATGGCTATGTGTATGTAACACAAGTTGCTATGGGTGCAAGTCAGTCACAATTTTTTAAGGTGCTGAAAGAAGCTGAAGCTTATCCAGGACCTTCATTGATTATTGCCTATTCACCTTGTATTGCACATGGTCTGAAGAAAGGAATGAACCCACAAGCTGAGGCAAAATCAGCAGTTGAAGCAGGCTATTGGCACCTATATCATTATAATCCATTGCTTGAGGCAGAAGGGAAAAATCCGTTTGTAATGGATTCGAAAGAGCCTGACTGGGATAAATTCCAGGATTTCCTTAATGGGGAAGTTAGATTTGCCTCACTGGCAAAGTCGTTCCCCGATGAAGCAAAAGTATTGTTCAAAGCGGCTAAAGAGAGCGCACAGTGGAGATATAACTACTACAAGCGTATGGCAGATACCGAATATTCTAAGTAATATATTTCATGTTATATTAAAAAGGGTGGCATTGCCGCCCTTTTTTTTTAACATTTTGACTTTTATTATATTTGCAGGCACTTTAGTCACTTCTTTATTTAGTCACTGAGTAGTTAAAAGTGTCTTAATTGATTATTAATCAAAAAAACTGTGGTTTGGGAAGATATTTAGGAATAGATTATGGGAAAAAAAGAACCGGTTTGGCTGTATGTGATCCAACAAAAACAATTGCCAGTCCGTTTACTACAGTTTTAACAAACGACCTGCATTCATTTATTGAATCATATACAGCAGATGAAGATATTGAGGGTTTTGTTATCGGTTATCCACGCCAGATGAATAATAAACCATCTGAAGCAGTGAGATATATAAATCCCTTTGTAAAATATCTCGAAAAGAAATATTCAGATATTCCGGTTTATCTGGTTGATGAACGGTTTACCTCTAAAATGGCTGTGCAGGCAATGGTTTCAGGTGGTATGAAGAAACAAAAGCGCAGAGATAAGGCAAATGTGGATAAGATAAGCGCAGCAATTATCCTGCAGTCTTTTCTTGATTGCAAAAAAATTTAAATAGAATGATATTCCCTATTTACGTGTATGGACATCCGGTGTTAAGAAAAGTAACCGGTAATATTGATAAGGATTACAAGGATCTGCAACAGTTTATAGCCGATATGTTTGAGACAATGTATGATTCTGACGGAATTGGACTGGCATCTCCACAAGCGGGCAAATCTGTTCGGTTATTTATTGTCGATACCACCCCGCTTGAGGATAAAGACCCTTTACTTAAGGATTTCAAGAAGGTATTTATCAATCCATTGATTCTTGAAAGGACCGGGGAAATCACTCCTTTTAATGAAGGATGCCTTAGTATCCCCGGGATCAGAGAAGATATATCGCGGGAATCAAAGATAAGGATATCATACTATGACAGGGATTTTAATTTTTATAATGAATGGTATGACGGAGTACTTTCACGAATTATCCAGCACGAATATGATCATCTGGATGGTATTTTATTTACCGATCATTTAGCTCCTTTAAAAAAACGCCTTTTGAGAAACAAACTGAATGGAATTTCAAAAGGTAAATTCGATGTTGATTATAAAACAGTTCTTCCGGGGAAGAAGAAGAGAAGAATGGAATAGTGGAAGAATGAAGTGAAGAAAAACTAACCGCAGAGATCGCAAAGAAGGCGCAAAGTTCGCAGAAGAATATTTGTACTTTGCGTTCTTCGTGCATCCTTAGCGTACTTGGCGGTTAATTCTTTAATAATTATCCTGAAGAACTTTTTTTTTGTCTGGTTTTTATTAAATTTACCTTGATGGTAAATAATAACCAGTCTGAATGCTAAACCGGGTTTTTAGTGAAGTCCCTTTTCTAAGGCTTATATTGCCTTTCAGTTTAGGAATATTATTGGGGTTTGCGACACAGTTAGAAAGAGATTTTCTGATTGTTGTGTTTATATTTCTATTAATAGTTATTTGTGCCGACCTGATCTTAAAAATTTCATCAAAATTTTCCCGGGAATGGATATATGGAATTATACTCCAACTGATCCTGTTTGTATCCGGATTAATAGTTGTTGACTTAAAAAGATCGGCTTCTGATTACAGGGATCATCTGAATGGCAATGATCTGATAATTGCCGATTTAATAGAGTTTCCGGAGGAAAAGCCAAACACCTACAAGGCAATTGCCAGGGTAAGAGCAGTAAAGAATCAGGGGAGCTGGAAACAAACAGGAGGGAGATGTCTGATCTATTTTCGGAAAGATGATAATTCAGTAAAACTTATTCCGGGTGACAGGGTGGTTTTTATTTCCGGCTTTAGCGAGATACCCTTTAACGGGAATCCGTATGAGTTCAACTACAAAAAGTATATGCACCGGCACAGGGTATTTAAACAAATATTTCTGGAAACAGAAAGTTGGGAAAAGATTGGAGAGAATAAGGGAAGCCCGTTGCTTCTTGCAGGAGTGAAGATGCAGAATCATTTGTTTCAGAAATACAGGGAATATGGTATGAAGGATGATGTGCTGGAGGTTGCAGGAGCCCTTACTTTGGGACTTAGAGAAAAACTGGGGGACGAAATTAAGCAATCATACAGGGTTTCCGGCGCAGTGCATATTCTTGCAATAAGCGGATTACATGTTGGTATCTTATATGTGGTATTATTTTATTCTTTATCATTTCTAAAAAAAACACGTTATGGAAAGATTGTCATGGTATTGGTTATTTTGTGTGCTTTGTGGTTTTTTGCATTATTAACCGGTTTATCCCCTTCAGTTCTCCGGGCAAGCACAATGTTTTCGTTTGTCCTGATAGGTCAGTCTCTCAGACGTCATTCCAACGTGTATAACTCCCTGGCAATCTCCGCATTTATACTCCTGTTCATTAATCCTTCACTGATTTTTAATGTTGGGTTCCAGTTGTCTTATTGTGCTGTTTTAGGAATTGTTATACTTCAACCGCGTCTGCATAATCTTATGCGCAGCAGATTTTGGTTAGTTGATAAAATATCAGGTTTAGTTGCAGTGTCCATTGCTGCCCAGCTGGCTACATTTCCTCTGAGTTTATATTATTTTCATCAATTCCCTGTTTATTTCTGGCTTACCAATATTATCGTAATTCCTTTAACAACACTGATACTTTATTTTGGGTTCCTGTTTTTTTTATTTTCAGTCCAACCACTTGTTGCCGGATTTATTGGAAAAGTGCAGGCATTATTAATAAGCGGAATGAATGTTAGCGTGGAGACAATAAGAGAACTTCCATTATCAATAATTGACGGGATCAATATTTCTGAGGCAGAGAGCATAATTCTATATTGTATCGTAATTTTTACAAGTCTGTTGTTTATTCGAAAAAAAGGTGCATTTTTTCTTCCGGTACTTGGATCTGTTTTTCTTTTGTTATCAATAAACCTGTTTCAGTTGTACGAAGTGCTCAGGCAAAAAAGTGCCGTATTATACAATATCAATGGTGTTACTGCAATAAATTTTATTGATGGCAGAACAAGTTACATGGTTTATGATTCCGGTGAAAAAAACATAGAAAATCAGCTTAATTATTATACTGAAAATCATATGATTGCATCTGGTATTAAAAAAGCGGTTATGTTTTCATTGGCATCTGTTTCAGAAGACAGAACCGTATTTCAGGACAACTCTCTTTTTATTTATAAAGGATTTATAAGTTACAATAATTTACATTTATTTATTTATTTTGATAGTTTTCAAAGTGCATTTAACGATGGTAAAAAGGTAAACGTTGATTACCTTATTTATTCAAATCCTGATGGTATGAATGTTAGTGATTTGAAAAAAGGAATAGCCTTTAATAAGCTGATAATAAGTTCTATGATACCTGAATGGAAAGCTCGTTTGCTTAAGGATGAATGTGACAGAAACAATATTTCCTGTTACTGTGTAAGAAATGATGGTCCCTGTATTTTTGGCTTTGAAAAGCAAGATTCATTCTGAATTATGAAAAATTCCGGCAAAAATATTGGTTAATTATTTTGATTATACCTTAATTTACCAGATTGTTGAAGAGTCATTAAATTGAAATCAATGAGGATTATTATTGGAGGTGCCGGAGAAGTTGGAACACACCTGGCAAAGATATTAAGTATTGAGAACCATGATATTGTGGTTATTGATCCTGATGATGATAAACTGCGTTTAATTGATTCATCATTGGATGTTATGGCTATGGTAGGCTCGGCTACTTCAATTGAGCTTCTTGAAGAATCCGGAATAAAAAAGGCTGACTTGTTTATTGCCGTGGCAGATTCCGAACACACCAATATTACAGCTGCTATTCTAGGGAAAAAACTGGGCGCTGATAAAACAGTTGCCCGGATTGATAATAATGAGTTTCTTAAGGATTCAAACATTAAGCTTTTCAGAAGCCTGGGAATTGATTATCTCATCTATCCTGAAAAGATTGCTTCAAGAGAGATAGTTGGTTTACTTCGACAGACAGGTACCACCGAATTCATTAATTTTACCGGTGGAATGCTTTCTTTATTTGTTTTGAAACTTAACGAAAATGCACCTATAATAAATAAGACATTGCAGGAAGTTTCCAGGAATGATGGCGCCCTTAATTACAGGGCTGTGGCTATTACCCGCGATGGAGAAACAATAATACCACGTGGTGAAAATATATTTAAACTACATGATACAGTATATGTTGTATCAAACAGAACAGGTGTAAATGATGTTCTGAAGTATTCCGGTAAGGAAAACTATGGAATAAGGAATCTCATGATATTAGGAGGTAGCCGGATTGGTAAACTTACTGCTACAAAGCTGGAAAATGAATACCAGATAAAACTAATTGAAATTGATAAGGCAAAAAGTATACAATTAGCAGATATCCTGGAAAATACGCTGGTAATAAATGGCGACGGGCGTGATATTGACCTGCTTAATTCCGAGGGATTGCAGAATATGGATGCTTTTATTGCAGTTACAGGTAATTCTGAAACAAATATTCTCTCTTGCCAGCTTGCCCGGAAAATGGGTGTGAAGAAAACTATTGCAGAGGTTGAGAATATAGAATATATTGATCTTGCCGAGAACATGGGAATTGATACAATAATAAATAAGAAACTTATTACTGCCAGCCGGATATCACGATTTACCATGAGTGCACAGGTTTCTATGATCAAGTGTCTAACCGGTACTGATGCTGAAGCACTTGAATTTATTGCAAAACCCGAGTCAAAAATAACACAAGGTTCTCTGCAGGATATTAATTTTCCCAAGGATGCCCTGGTGGGAGGTATCATCAGGGGTAAAACAAGTTTTATTGCTACAGGTAAGTCCAGGGTTGAAGCAAATGACCGGGTTGTTGTTTTTGCTCTTCCGTCTGCCATACGCAAAATTGAAAGTTTCTTCTAGCATAACTATAGTATGATAAATTTCAGGATTATCTTTAAGGTGCTGGGATTGCTCCTCTTACTGGAAGGGCTTTTTATGCTTTTAGCAATTCCTTTTTCTTTGTATTATCATGATAATGACCTGGTGCCTATTTTAATATCTTCCGGAATTTCTATTGTTGCCGGTGGACTTACATGGATATTCTTTATTAAAGCTCCAACAGGTTTTGGCAGGCGTGAAGGGTACATTATTGTCACATTTTCCTGGATCATTTTTTCTTTCTTCGGTAGTTTGCCATTCGTGCTTAGCGGAGAGATCCCTAATTTTACGGATGCATTTTTTGAAACCATGTCGGGTTTCACAACTACCGGTGCCTCAATCCTTAATGACATTGAATCGATGTCTCACGGATTATTACTTTGGCGTAGTATGACACAGTGGATAGGTGGTATGGGAATTATTGTCCTTTCAATTGCCATTCTGCCTATTCTGGGTATTGGGGGTATGCAATTATTTATAGCTGAAGTTCCTGGTCCAACACCCGATAAACTTCATCCCAGAATAAAAGCTACTGCTACACGTCTTTGGGGTATTTATATAATTTTTACCGGTCTTGAAGCTATATTATTATTGTTCGGGGATATGAACTTGTTTGATGCAATCAATCACTCATTTACAACTATGGCAACCGGTGGCTATTCAACTAAACAAGCAAGTATAGCATTTTATGCCTCACCTTACATCCAGTATGTTATTACATTTTTCATGTTCCTCGCCGGAACCAACTTTACCCTCTCATACTTTGCACTTCACATGAAGTTTGGAAAAGTATGGAAGAATGAAGAATTTCGCTTCTATGTTGGCCTGATATTAGTTGTTACTTTCATTGTATCAGCGGTCCTTTATTTCACCGAAAATCTGCCTGTTGAAGGATCATTCAGGAATGCAGTATTCCAGGTTGTATCAATTGTTACAACAACCGGGTATGTTACAGCAGATTATTCCAGGTGGGTTCCGTTTTTATGGGTAATTATTCTTATGCTCATGTTCACCGGTGGCTCTGCAGGATCAACAGGTGGAAGTATTAAGATGATGAGGATACTTTTATTATTGAAGAACAGCTGGCTTGAATTGAAAAGAATGATCCATCCGAATGCTATTTTGCCTGTCAGGTTTAATCATCGTTCAGTTTCTTCACAGATAATCTCAAATGTTCTGGCTTTTATATTTTTTTATTTGTTAATTACTGTTTTTGGAGTAATAGTTATTTCATTACTGGGTTATGATCTTGATTCATCTTTCGGGGCTGTAGCAGCTACTCTTGGCAATATAGGTCCGGGAATAGGGGCAGTAGGACCTGTTGAAAATTATTCTCATATCCCGGCTTTTGGTAAGTGGTTCCTTTCATTTCTTATGTTATTGGGACGGCTTGAACTGCTTACGGTTCTTGTAATTTTTTCCCCTTCATTCTGGAGAAAGTAGGACAATTGTTAACTTTCAACCCCTGACCTGTCCTAATCCTTCTCTTACGACAACCGGTTTTTCACCTGTGCAATCAATTACAGTTGATGCCTCATTTTTTCCATAGCCGCCATCAATAACTATGTCAACCAAATCCCGGTATTTTTCGAATATCAACTCAGGGTCAGTTGTATATTCAATAACATCATCAGGGTCGTGGATTGAAGTTGTAATAATTGGTCTTCCCAAACGGCGGACCATTTCAAGAACAATATTATTGTCAGGGATCCTTATCCCAATGGTTTTCTTTTTGGTTTTAAATATTTTAGGCACCTGATTATTAGCATGCAGGATGAAAGTAAAAGGACCGGGAAGATTCTTTTTCATTAATTTGAAAATATCATTGTCAACTTGTTTTGTGTACCCGGAAAGGTGACTTAGGTCATGAAAGATAATAGAAAAGTCGGATTTTGACGGGTCTACGCCCTTAATACGTGCCACTTTTTCAACAGCCCGGTGATTTTTCAAATCACATCCCAGTCCATAAACGGTATCGGTAGGATATATTATAAGCCCGCCATCATTGAGGATTTTTACTATTTCTTCTAATAGTTTATCGCTGGGGTTATCTTCGTAGATCTTAATTAGCATATTATTAATAATTATCCTAATCCATTGATTTTACTAAACAGGGAGAGATTGCTTCACTTCGTTCGCAAAATCCCTGTATTTTTTATGCTTTAAGGAAACACTAGACAAGTCTGAATCCTTTAACACCTAACTACAATAAAAGTGGGTAAGCTACTTATATCGCACCGCTACAACCACTTACCCTTGCTACCTTCCGGTCCTGGGGGAGTTCAGCAGGAGCTGGCCGTATAAGACTTACCCGGTACAAAATTAGCAACTTTTATTCATACTGCAAACTGATACTGATTCTTATTGCCTATTTATTAAAAATGTGCAAAAAAGTTTATATTTGTCAGGTATAACAAAAAAACTCTTAATCATGGAAAAGAAAGTTTCAGTTTGGCAAGCAACTTTAAATTCAGGTCTGATTCTTGGACTTGCACTAGTTATCTACACTCTCCTCTTGTATTTTCTTGATCAAACCTTTAATACATCATTAGGTTATGTTTCTATCCTGATCATTATTATTGGTCTGGTCCTGGGTATCAAGTCATTTCGCGATGATGCGAGAGGTGGAATAATGTCATATGGTCAGGGCGTTGGTGCCGGAACAGTAATTGGGTTATATGCCGGGATCATCGGGGCAATATTTACATATTTATTATATACAGTCATTGATCCTGACCTGATGGGTAAATTGCTGACTTTTACTGAAGAAAAACTTATTGAAACCGGC